>QKGI01000108.1 GCA_003250475.1 Bacteroidota bacterium
GCTGTTTCTGCCTTCATTATCAGACCGGCCGTGAACAGTGATACCGTTTGCAGGGTGATCATGATATCCCGGAGATGGACAAGAAATAGTGACTTCCTTCGTTTATAAATTGACCATGATCAAAATGTCGTTAAAAATTTGAAAAACACATGCCAGGATACCTGAAAGCATTTCTGATTCTCTCAGTGCTGGCGGCAGGCTGCACCAGGATGCAGGAGCCTGCTGCTGTTGACGATCCGCGTGTGGTGATCCTTATGTATCACAGGATCACTCAGGCAGAGGCCGGTAACCTTTATGAGCGTAGTGCTGATGAATTTGAGAAGGATCTGATTTATCTCCGTGACAATGATATCAGGGTTATAGATTTTCATGAGCTGCAAGAAATTGTATCAGGTCAGCTCGAGCTTAAAACACATGCAGCTATCATTACCTTTGATGACGGAGACCATTCATGGTATACCAGGGTAGCCCCGTTGCTGATAAAATACAGAATGAAGGGCACCTTCTTTCTCTGGGCATCGAAGATAGGCATGGATTCATTCCTCTCCTGGGAGGAGGTCGGGCTCATGAGCAACTATTCATATGACGGTGGTGAGAGACCGTTCTCCTTCGGTTCGCATACCATGTCGCACCAGTACCTGTCTGAGATGAAAACGGCTCTTGGAGGTGGCGAGGCCTTTTCATCCTACCTTGATGAAGAGCTGGGCAGTTCAAAACTGCTGATCGAGAGTCATATAACAGGTAGTGTGGATGCCCTGGCACTTCCTTTCGGCGATGGTGCCGGCGATGAAGATATTATTGCTTCAGCATTAAGGCATGGTTACAGGTTTATACGTACCTCCGAACGTAACATAACCGGTACCCCTGCTACGGATCTTTGCAGGTTGCCAAGCCTGCCTCTCCTCGATGATACCAATCAGGAGCTTATCGGCGGTTACCTCGGTATAGAATAAAAAAGGATAAACATAATTCTACTAACCCTTGCAAAATGAACAGAAAGACGACAGGTGATTGTTGCCGCTTCAGATCACATCCATGGCACGGCATAGGTATAGGAGACAGGGCCCCTGAGGTTGTCATGACCTTCGTCGAAATGGTGCCTACTGACACAGTTAAGTACGAGATGGATAAGGTCTCAGGATACCTGAGGCTCGACCGGCCTCAGCGTTATTCCAATGTGGTGCCGGCATTGTACGGATTCATACCCAGGACACTCACGGGAAATTCCGTTGCGGAAAGATGTATGGAACGAACCGGACTTGACGGAATACGGGGCGACGGTGATGCAATGGATATATGTATCCTGACGGAAAAGGATATCACCCATGGTGATATACTGGTACAGGCAAGACCAATAGGCGGTTTCCGTATGATAGACGGGAATGAGGCCGATGATAAAATTATTGCAGTGCTTTATAATGATGCAGTATACGGAGGCTACGGCGATATTGCCGACTGTCCGGCGATAGCCATAGAGAGACTGAAACATTATTTCCTTACCTATAAAGACCTGCCGGGAGAAAAAAGGAAAGTGACAATATCCGAGATATATGGCAGGGAGGAATCATTGGAGGTAATCAAAAGATCCATGGACGATTATCGGGAGAGCTTCCCGGAAATGTAGCCTCACTGACTTTTCACCGATATGTATTGCTGCCTGTTCGAAATATTTTAAGCTTTCATTGACGAACAGACATATAAGTTGATGATCGTGCTTTAGTTTTTGATTAAGGATTGTGAACTTCCGTTTACAGGCTATAATTTTGAAGTGTAATAATTACATTAAGGTAACTGTTTCAGATCGGGAAGAACTTTTAAAATGGAAAAACTGAGAGACCTCACTATCGAGAAGACTTCAAAGACTCCGCACATTGAACTGAAGTTGGAAAGCGGAGAAATATCGCTGACGGGCAAATCGCTGCCTGAAAATGCCACAAAAATTTATGAGCCGGTGCTTAACTGGGTGAATAATTACATCCAGCAGGCAAAGCCTGTTACGAACCTCCGCATACGGCTCGAGTATTTTAATACATCCTCGTCATTATGGATCACAAAAATAATGAAGGCCCTGACAAGGATAAACAACCCGGATTACAGGTTACTTGTACATATCTATATACCACTTGAGGAATACGATGACATGAGAGATACCTCGGACCTCCGGGATTCTTTCAGTCCTATAACAGATATACTGCAGGATTCAATACCGGAGGTAAGCCTCAAACTGTACGCGACCGACGATTCCTCAAAGGTCATTCGCGACGCCCTCGTGCTGTTTTAAAAGCGGGTTCTGTTAGTCCGTTTTACCGGTCTGCATTGAACCGGAAGGCTGATTCACGGCAGTCCGTTTTGTGTTGGGATACTCTCTTCCGGCAGTAATCCCATATGCTGATTCAGGAGGTGATCTGATAGTTTATCTGTACCTTCAACAGTTAATGCCTTCACTTCATTCGCTGATCCCGTGAGTGGTAGTTACCTGATCAAAAAAGCCCTCATTTCGCTTCGCCAAATGCCTCTTTATTTTCCCGGGCACCTCGAAACCATGTTTTCCCGTTGCCCCTCAAAATAAAAATCCACCCGTCGGTTGACGGATGGACTTTTTTGCTCAGTCGGGATGCCGGGATTTGAACCCGGGGCCCCTTGCCCCCCAGACAAGTACTCTAACCGGGCTGAGCTACATCCCGTTCTTTTTTAGCCGTGCAAAATTAATGAACTATTCCGATAATGCAAAAAAAAGGCTGATGACTGCTATGCGGCATAACTACAAATAGTATAGATACATTGGTAAATCTTTATATTTGCTGATCTTAAAACACGGTATCCACTAAAAAGCAAAATCATGAACCAGGTCAACCGACGTAATTTTCTCCGTCTGGCAGGCGCAGGTGCCGCAGCAGCTGCCGCAGCACCCATGGCGCAGGCAGTGAACACAGTAACTATCGGGACGGATGTACAACAGGGTAAACCAGCCACAAACATAGAAGATGCGATAAAGGTGCCCCGGAACGCCAATTCCATGCCCGGACTGTATCCCGGACGAGTGGCTATGTCAAAGAGCACCATGTCTGTAAAAGACAATGCAATTGTCGAAAAGGAGGTCTATGATATGATTGCCCGTACAATGCTTTTGCTGACAGAAGAGAAGAAACTGAAGAAGGCATGGAGAAAATTTGTTTCACCCGGTGACCGGATAGGTCTTAAAGTCAATCCGGTAGCCGGCAAGAGCCTGAGCACAAGTCATGAGGTGGTACGGTCGGTGATCGCCCAGCTCGAGGAGAGCGGTATAAAGAGATCACAGCTGACAATATGGGACCGGCGCGAATTTGAACTCACAGATGCCGGATTCACTCCTGAAAATTATCCGGGCATAAGAATTGTAGGCACCGAACAGATGGATAAGGAAGGGCTGTACTACGGCAAGGACGGCAAGCTGTACGGTGAACATATGATTGACCGGGACTGGTACTACTGGGCAGATGTCGAGGGTAATTATGATGAATACACGATGCCCTATATGGTTAATGGCGGGAAGTACTCTTACTTCACCAGGATAGTCACCCAGGACCTTGACAAGATCATCAATATCCCTATCCTTAAAAATGCAGGAATGACAGTCACCCTGGCACTCAAGAACCTTGCCTATGGCTCGATATCAAATACCGGGCGGCTGCATGCAAAACTGTGGAACGAGACCTGTGCGCAGGTATGTGCCTTTGCACCATTACGTGATAAGGTGGTTCTGAATATTGTTGACGGGATAAAGGGATGCTTTAACGGTGGCCCGGGAGCCAATCCGCAGTTCTTTTGTGACTACCAGACCATCCTCGCAGCCACAGACCCCGTGGCAGTTGACAGGATAGGATATGAAATTGTACTGGCTAAAAGGATTGCGGAAGGACTGCAGAAGGAGGGCACACCTGCAGCACTTGAATTTATGCGTCAGGCAGAGAGCCTTTCACTGGGCGTGGCCGACAGAGCCAGGATAGATCTGAGGGAAACGGTAACAGGATAATAAAGCACAACGAAAAATGAATATCAGACTGGCGGTATTAACAGCTCTGCTGGCGACGGCTTCGGTGACTTCAGCCGGACAGTCTAATCTGGCCGGAGAAGCTGTAAAAAACATTCACGGCCTGGAGTCGGTAGAGAGCAGGACATTCAACGAATCTTCACTATACGGATATATAGATGGTGGAGCAGAACTTTACCTGGAATACGGATTTGACACCCTGGTGGTGACCGAACTCGTCCATGAGGGGAGGGACATCAAGATAGAGGCTTACAGAATGAAGGATCCGGAGGCTGCCTTCGGGATATTCTCCGTTTCACGTTTCCGGTGTAATGGCGGTGCTGCGCTTACCAGGTACATCTGCAGGTCAGCATATCAATTGCAATTCTGTAAAGGACCTTTTTATGTGAGTATCATAAATGACACCGGAACAGAAGCAGACCAGAAAACATCAGGTGAGATAGCTGCAGGAATGATCGAATATATAACAGAACCGCCTTTTGATCCAGGTAGTTTTTTTAGTGAGGGAGTGGACGAGGAGACGATGAAAGGAGCTGTCCTTGTGCGTGGCCCGCTGGGTATCTATAACGGAATACCGTCACTCTCAGATCAGCTTGGTCATGCCGGGGACTTCAGTGCACTGATGATCAGAAAAGGCCAGAACACTGTGGCTTCAGTCAGGTTCAACAGTGAGCAGTCTGCTGAACTATTTCTCCGGTCAACATCGGCAGTAAATCATCCATTAAACAGTGATTCAACAGTTTCCGTTATCTCGACAAGGCATATAATTATTACATTTTAAGATTCACAATAATTAATTACTATTTTTGTCGTCTTAAATAAATATTCAAATGCAGTTCTTTAAACCACTTGAGACAGGCAAAGAGGAGGAAAAACAGGTTCCTGTCACATCAGAAAAGGTAAAGTGTCTTATTGTGGGCTCAGGCCCGGCAGGTTATACGGCGGCCATCTATGCTGCACGAGCCAACCTGAAGCCGGTACTCTATACCGGATTGCAGCAGGGCGGGCAGCTGACTACTACTACCGAGGTGGAAAATTTCCCGGGTTATCCCGACGGTGTTACCGGTCCGGAGATGATGGAAGATTTTCTTAAGCAGGCCGGCAGATTTGGAACCGACATACGTTTTGGGATAGCTACTTCAGCAGATTTCTCGTCAAAACCTTTAAAAGTGACCTTTGACAACAATATTGAAATACTGGCTGACGTCGTAATTATTGCCACAGGCGCCACCGCCAGGTACCTGGGTATCCCTGCTGAGACCAGGTATGCGGGAATGGGGGTTTCTGCGTGTGCCACATGTGACGGATTCTTCTACAGGGGCAAGGAAGTTGCCGTTGTGGGAGGTGGCGATACTGCCTGCGAGGAGGCATCATACCTTGCCGGCCTGTGCAGTAAAGTATATATGATAGTGAGACGGGATGAGCTGAGGGCCAGCAAGGCCATGCAACACAGGGTGATGAACACCCCGAACATAGAAATACTATGGAAATGCCAGGTTGAGGATCTGTTCGGTACCCAGGGAGTCGAGGGAGGAGTAGTGGTACGTGGAAAAGGGACGCCAGAGGAGGAGAGATTTAACCTGAAATTTGACGGCTTCTTCCTTGCAATAGGACATACTCCAAATTCCGAAGTGTTCAAAGAATGGATTGATACTGATGAGACTGGTTATATTGTAACCGAACCTGACTCAACCCGGACACGTGTGCCCGGCGTCTTTGCTGCAGGGGACGTGATGGATCATATCTACCGGCAGGCTGTCACAGCTGCGGGAAGCGGATGCAAAGCCGCAATTGATGCCGAGAGGTATCTTGCGGAACAGGGATAGAGAATAATTTCAATAAAGGGGAAAAACATACGCCTGATATGCGGAATTTTAAAAAGACATTTAATATAAACGCCGAGCCTTCAGATATTTATGCTGCTCTGACGAACCCATTTACCATTGAGTTATGGTCTGGTTACCCGGCCAGTATGCCATCAAAGCCGGGAGAGGAGTTTAATATGTGGGACGGTGATATCTGCGGAAAGATCATTGATCTTGTCCCGGATAAAAAAGTGGTACAGGAATGGTATTTCGGAGACCGGGAGATAGAGTCCACGGTAACTATCACCATTGCCGGCAACGGAGGAAACTCTGCGGTAACGGTTATACATACAAATATTCCTGTTGAGGACTACCAGAATATCGCCGAAGGATGGAATGAATATTATATGGGTGCTATAAAGCGCTTTTATAACCCCAATTTCTGACTGTTCAGTATATCTCTGACATCCTCCAGTCCGCCAATTATGAGTCCGGATATCCCGGTGTAGCACTTTGTTACTGATTTATTGGAAACTCTTGCAGCCCAACGGGGCAGCCAGCTGAGCATTTCGTTGTTGATGAAATCAAGAAGGTCGTCACGCACCAGGGCTCTGATCGAATAGTCGTCCTCCGTAAGATATTTCTCAATCAACAGATTGGTGAAGAGGAGTTCGATCCCAAGATGATCAGGCTCAAGACCGCATTCATTTGCTTTTGAATAACCGTACCTGGAATAAAATCCGTTCAGCTGGCGGTGACGCTCTTCAAGTGGCATTTCGCTGCTAATCCATAGAGAGGCTGCGGGATAAGCTTCACCTGTATTATGACCGTGAAGGAGGGTTTCGAAATTATTGTTGACAGCATGATGACATTGCTGCTTCAGAGGGCATGGTGATTTGAGCAGCCGGCTGGCCTGTTTGAAGTTTTCGTTGTTGCTGGTGACCGGAAGGTTTCTGAGCAGACCGCTGTCGCAAAGATGAGGCAGGGCTGCCTTATCAGGATTCATCGAGACTGACCCGCCCAGAAAAAGAAACATGGCAGTATATGCCTGAAGAAGTTCATCGGGAGAGTTTAAATAGTCGCTGCTGCCGGTCATCAGATAATCAGTTGAATCCCTTGAATAACGTGATGCCCGGGAAAAAGTTCATTTTTTAACTTTCTCCAGCCCCTCCAGCTCTTCAATGTCCATACTGCCTGAAAGACTGGCTATTGTCTTCAGGTCAAGATTACCCTTAATGGATACAACCGAGGAGCCCTGGCCACCTGTTATCATCACCAGTTCTGCTATCCTGCCGCCTGCCTCACGTATCATGAAATATACGTCACCGGTCTCATCCTTTACTGTCATCAGCTCTTCATACCCTGTTTTCTTCAGCCTGGGCAGCAGCTCGGCAGCAAAATTGATTTCGCTTTTTTCCTCGTGGCTTCCGGTGCTCAGTATCCGGATACCGCTTATTCTGGTGACGAGGTTACGGAACTCCTCATCATCACTGTCGATCTTGGCAAGGAGGCTGAACATCTTTGACGAGATGAATACTGTTGTAAACCCTTCCTTGCCATTGTATTTATCGAACATCTCGTCAACAGGGCTCCTTTGACCGTACAGTGTAAGAGAAAGCACTGACAGCGAGATTATCAGGATCATTTTGTGCATATCGTTAATTTTTATTGTTTTCATTTGTTCTTACCGTACCGGCTACAAGGTCAAGATAATGCAGCCTGGACAGGTTTTTGTCTAATATGCTGTTGATTTTTCCCATTCCTCCCAGGGGTTCCGGAATGCTTGTCATTGCGTTCATTGAACCCAGTGGTTCAGTTGCACTTGTCATCTTTTGAGAAACTGACATGAGTACGCTCCTTACCTCAGCCATGGCTATCTCCGGGTCCTGAAACGTATCGTGCATCTTTCTGTCTGACAGGTAACTGAAGAGAAAGTAACTGCCGGCCAGGATTATTATGGAGGCAGCCGTACTGATGAGGAGCCTCAGCCTTTTATGATCTGGCATATTAACGCTCCTGCCCAGGGTCACACTCTCCAGCCTGTCATGAAGCTCCTGTGATGGTTCCGGAACCTGTGGAGTCATCCCGGCGAGGAAGGCAGCCCCGGTCCTGATTGACAGGGGCAGGGAGGGATCTGAAAGCAGTTCCTTAAGGAGCAACTCTTCCTCCTCTGTCGTGTTTCCCTCATTATACCTGTCGAGCAGTTCTCTTATCTTCTCCTGTTCCATAGTTATATAACTTTTCCATCTCTTCCCTGATATTCTTCCTGGCCCGTGAAAGAATCGTCCTGAGCGTATTGATACTTGTTTGCATAGCTTCAGCCGATTCTTCGTATGAGTAGCCTTCCATATCCCTGAGGATAACGGCGCTTCTGTATGGCTCCTTCATACGGCTGACTATCGAGCTTATCATCTGTACAGCCTCCTGGTCATCAGACTCCCCGGGGTGATAAGTTCCGTAGCCTGTTGAGTTGTTCGCTTCGCTGATGTCACGGAACAGTATTCTCTTCTTCTTTCTCAATGTATCTATGCAGTGGTTGCGGGTAACGATGGTGCACCATGCAGCCGGACTGGCATAGTCCCTTTTCCTGTTTCTCTCAGCCCACAGTTTCATCATCACCTCCTGCACAGTATCTTCAGCTTCTTCCCTGTTGTTCAGGTAGCGGAAGGCGAGGGCATAAAGCCTTCGTCCTTCCGGCAGAATTGTTTTCCTGAACTCCTCTGGGGTCATCTCTTCCTGTAATCTGCCCCAAAGTTATCATTTCCCTGAAGTCTCAAGCGTCTCAAGGAGTGCAAGATGTTCACCATGTTTCTCAGACATCCTGGTTACATCCTCACGGGTAAGCCTACCCTGTATCTGGATGACAGCATCCTCTTCACCCGATGCTACTACCAATACTTCCACGATGACCTCCCCTTCGGTCCTGACCATAAACCGCAGGTCCGAATCGTGTTCCTTTACTGTAATCAGCTCTTCATAGTTGCCGCGTTTCATGGCACCCTTAAGTTCGGAAAGGAAATTGTCCGCTGCAAAGGTATTCTCTTTCTCCCTGGAGATTATTCTTATGGAAGTGATCTTTTTATCCATATCTCCCAGGTCAGCGTCTTCGTCGAAATTCTTTAACAGGCCGAAAAGGTTGCCGTTGATGGTTACAATAGTATAACCATCCCTGCCGGAATAGCTGTTGAAGAAGTCGTCAAGTGAATTTTTCTGGCCGTAGATTGATACGACACATGCTGCAACGATAAATGATAAAAGCATTCTTTTCATAACTGTCAGTTTTAATGATTTTAATTAGTGTTTTTACTCTTGACGATCAGAGAACAAAAACATTACAAAGAGCTGTATATTTTTTTTCGATATGTTAATATCTGTATTGTCCGCTGATTGAACTATGAGTTATAAAATATTACTTTTGAGGCGTGAAGAATTAAAGAATGTCAATTAAAGGACATGAATGGTTTAAGAAAATAATGATAATGAGAGATTGTTTATGAATGTGTCAGAAGCTATTGCCAGGCTGAAGAGGGGAGGAGTAGAGTTGCCTGTTGAGGTTGTTGCCCTGGCCGAAAGCTCTCCGAGAGCCTTGTTTTTTAACAATTCCTCCGAAATTCTTGCTGAGTCGACAGGAGGGGAAGAGTCTCTTTACTACGAGGTGAAATATGATATCCCGGGTTTAGGGGAGGTGAAGGAGGTGACACTTCACAGGGTATCAAACGGCTTGTCGGCAAATTATACCGAGCCTTATATGCGACGCCGTGATCCGGAGACCATGCTCATAGGAGATTCCTTGCCCTCCGACAAGAGGCGGTTTTCCGATGCATACGGCTATGAGTTCAGCCGCCTGAGGGATGAGACTTTCAACTGGCTGAGGCAGCAGGAGATAGGTATCTTCCTCTGTTTCGCCGGGAACTACCCTATCGGTGCCGGAGGTGTTGTTATCACTCCGCTGAATGCATCATTCTTTGCTTTTGGTCTCTCCCTTCTGCAGAAAATTGTTGCGGTGGATGAGCTGCCTGAAGGTTTTGAGGTTGAGTCGGTGGTTTATGTAGCCCCGCCCTTCAGACACACTCATTTCAATGGACTTCAGGTGGTGGTTCATAACCGGCTGGAGCGGCTGCATGAGATGTTTGCATATAATCTCTATCCCGGACCCAGTGCGAAGAAGGGGTTTTACAGTGTGCTCCTTACCAAGGGTGAGGCAGAAGGATGGCTTACCACGCATTGTTCCACGGTCCAGGTTGTTAGTCCGTATGACAATATCACAACTTTTATGCATGAGGGAGCCAGTGGAGGGGGAAAGAGTGAGATGATACAGAACCTTGTCAGGGAGCCTAATGGTCAGATACTTATAGGACAAAACAGCGTTACCGGTGAGCGCAGGGTAATATCCATCCCGCTCTTCTGCTCGTTTTATCCTGCAACGGACGATATGGCACTCTGCCATCCGTCATACCAGCAGAATAATGGCAAACTCACCGTCGCTGACGCAGAGAATGCATGGTTTATTCGAGTCGATGGTGTCACGGGGTACGGTGACGATCCTTTCCTTGAGAAGATAACCATCAATCCTGGTGTCCCTCTTCTTTTTCTCAATCTTGACACAAGACCTGACGGCACTGCTCTCATATGGAACCATACGGAAGACTCCCCCGGAAAGCGTTGTCCGAACCCCAGGGTTGTGCTGCCGAGGAACATCGTTCCGGGCGTTATCAGCAAACCGGTGACTGTTGATGTTCGTAACTTCGGTGTGCGTATGCCTCCCTGTACTGCCGGTCACCCTTCATACGGTATTGCAGGGCTCTTTCATATACTACCGCCTGCGCTTGCCTGGCTCTGGCGTCTTGTAAGCCCCAGGGGCTATGCCAACCCCAGTATAACCGGCGGTGGCGACCTCGAAAGTGAAGGGGCCGGATCCTACTGGCCTTTCGCAACAGGAAGGAAAGTGAGGCATGCCAACCTGCTTCTTGAGCAGATTGTCATGACACCGAGGGTCCGGTATACACTAACTCCAAACCAGCATATAGGAGCATGGAAGGTGGGATTCAAGCCACAACTCCTTATGAGAGAGTACCTTACTCGCAGGGGGAACGCAAAGCTCAGGCATGATCAGCTGCGGCCGGCCAGGTGTCCTCTCCTCGGGTATGAACTGAACTACCTTACAATTGAAGGCTCGCCTATCCCCACCCGCTTCCTGAAGGTTTACCGCCAGGCTGAAGTAGGAGAAGCAGGGTATGATGCAGGAGCAGTAATACTGCGTGATTTCTTCAGGAGGGAGCTTGCCGGATTTCTTGAACCCGATCTCCTTCCGCTCGGACGTAAGATTATCCAGGCGTGCCTTGACGACTCTACTGTGGAGGAATACGCAAGGATACTCCCTATGGAGTATCAGTATTCCTTTCTTACTATTGATGAGGTAGAGGAGCGGGCCGGTGAGAGGCTTAACTCCTGAAATCGGCTATCTCGTCCGGGTAAGCGTTGGTCTCAAGTTTCTTCTTGATCTCCTTGAAAGACTCGATAGTATAGTTGACATCCTCCATTGTATGCACTGCCGTGGGTATGATACGCAGCATGATGACACCCCTGGGCACTACCGGGTAAATGACTACAGAGCAGAAGATGCCGTAGTTTCTTCTCAGGTCCCTGATGATCTGGGTGGTCTGTGCCAGCCCTCCCTTGAGGAACACCGGGGTGACAGGCGACTGTGTCCTGCCCAGGTCGAACCCTGCCTCGCGGAAGCCTTTCTGAAGAGCATTGGCAATCTTCCAGAGGTTCTCGCGGAATTCGGGATGGGTCTTCATCATCTCGATCCTCTTGATAGCTCCGATAGTCATGGCCATTGGCAGAGACTTCGCATATATCTGTGACCTTAGGTTGAACCTAAGGTAGTTTATGACGTCCTTTTCCCCGGCAACGAATCCGCCAATACCTGCAAAGCTTTTTGCGAAGGTGGCAAAGTAGACGTCAACCTGGTCCTGTACACCGAAATGTTCACCTGTGCCGGCACCTGTTTTTCCCATTGTCCCGATACCATGCGCATCGTCAACCAGAAGACGGAAATTATATTTCTTTTTATACTGGACAATTTTATCCAGGGCACCGAGGTCACCTGCCATCCCGAATACACCTTCGGTGATGACGAGGATGCCTCCCCCTGTCTGCGAAACGATCTTCTGTGCATGTTCAAGCTGCTTCTCAAAACCTTCCATATCATTGTGTGGATACACGAACCTCTTGGACAAGACCATCCTCAGACCGTCCATGATACATGCATGCGACTCAGAGTCATATACGATCACATCATGTCTTCCTGCCAGGCTGTCAATAATTGACACCATTCCCTGGTATCCGAAATTAAGGAGATAGGCAGATTCCTTTCCGACAAATTCGGCAGCCAGCTGTTCAAATTTCTCGTGCATTGTTGTCTGCCCCGACATCATCCTGGCACCCATCGGAGATGCCAGTCCGTATTGGGCTGCTGCTTCTGCATCAACCTTCCTTATTTCAGGATTATTAGCCAGGCCCAGGTAGTTGTTAAGGCTCCAGTTAAGCACTTCTTTGCCCATGAATTTCATCCTGGGGCCTATCTCGCCCTCAAGCTTGGGAAACATAAAATATCCGTCACCCTGTTCCTGGTACTGCCCGAGCGCACCACGGTTCTTTCTGATCTTGTCGAAAATATCCACGTCAATATTGATTTTGATTAATGCACGCAAATTTATTAAAAACATTACTCAGGGCCAGTACCTATTTATACCTATTTGTTCCCGTAAATTAACACTCCTTTAACTAGTTTGTATTCATAAAGAGGGCACTTTTGTACCATATTGAGCTGAGTAATAAAAAAAAGTAGTAATTTTGCGCAACATTTCCGGGTATGAAGATCAGACCGATAACACTAATTTTTCTTGCTTTCATCGTAACATCATGCGGTGAGTATGAGAAGCTTCTGAAGAGCACTGATACTGAACTTAAGAAGCAGAAGGTATTTGACTATTATGATGACGGCAAATACATGAAGTCTATTGAGCTTCTGTCACAGATTCTCCCGAGATACAGGGCTACCGATGAAGCTGAACAGCTTAACTGGATTAATGCCCAGGCTCATTACAAGATACGCGACTATATGATGGCCGGTACTTATTATCAGAATTTTGCTGATACATATCCCGGGAGCAACAATGCAGAAGAGGCTGCATACCTTTCAGCTCTCTGCGATTATTACCTCAGTCCCAGGCCTGAACTCGACCAGGCAAATACACGGAAAGCCATTGAGAGTTTCACTATCTTCCTCCAGAGGTATCCGACCAGTACGAGAGGCGATGACTGCAAGGCCCGTATACTGGAGCTTCAGGAGAAGCTGGTCGAGAAATCTTACCTGAGCGCAAGGTTGTATTACGACCTTAACCAATACCGGGCAGCGACGGTCTCACTGGCCAACAGCCTTAAGGAATATCCGGATACCAAATACCGCGAAGAGCTTATGTACCTTAAGCTCGATGCACTCTTCCTGTATGCCGAGAGAAGCGTTCCCGAGAAACAGGTGGAACGGTATCAGACCGCCCTTGACGAATACTACTCCTTTATTGAGGAGTTCCCGCAGAGCAAGTACTCCAGGGATGTGAAGAGGATCTTCGACAGCACGGCGAAGTTCCTGAGGATAGACACCGCCGTGCAGCAAAATGTTAGTAACTGAACTATATAAATAACATGGATTACAAAAAGACATCCGCATCCTACACTACAATAACCAGGGACGTTGACAAATATGACTCGGTAACCGGTAACATTTACGAGAGTGTTATCATATGCACCCGCAGGGCAAACCAGATAAGCGTGGAGATGAAGCAGGAGCTTAACTCCAAGCTTGAGGAGTTTGCATCATTCAACGATAACCTCGAGGAGGTCTTTGAAAACAGGGAGCAGATTGAGATATCGAAGTTCTACGAACGGCTGCCAAAGCCCACTCTTATCGCTCTTGCTGAATTCGAGGAGGATAAGATCTACTATCGCAATCCCGACAAGGAGCAGAAGCAGAAGAAATAAACCTACAATATGCTGAAAGGCAGGAAAATACTGCTTGGAGTCACCGGAGGTATAGCAGCCTATAAGGCAGCCGTTATCATCCGGTTGCTTGTTAAGGAAGGAGCAGAGGTCAGGGTTGTCATGACACCCCTCTCCAAAGAATTCATCACCCCCCTTACACTTGCCACCCTTTCGAAAAATCCTGTTCTGGTTGATTTCTTTGATCCGGAAGATGGTCGCTGGAACAGTCATATCGACCTCGGGCTATGGGCTGACCTGTATCTCATTGCACCGGCTACTGCCAATACCATTGGCAAAATGGCCGCAGGCATTGCGGATAATCTTCTGTTAACAACCTACCTGTCTGCCCGTTGTCCCGTTTTCCTGGCTCCGGCAATGGATCTTGACATGCTGGCACATCCTGCCACTGTTGCCAACATAGGGAGGCTCAGGTCCTTCGGCAACAATATAATTGAGCCTGATACCGGGGAACTGGCAAGCGGCCTGGAGGGCAAGGGCCGGATGGCAGAGCCCGAAGCAATTGTCAAGGAGCTGGCAGAGTTCCTTTCAAAAAAAAAAATAAATAACCTGCCATTGCAGGGTAAGAGAGTCTTTATCAATGCCGGACCTACAGTCGAACCCATTGATCCGGTACGTTATATAAGCAACCACTCCTCGGGCCGTATGGGAATTGCGCTGGCCGATGAAGCTTCAAGGCTGGGGGCTGAAGTGACGCTGGTACTTGGTCCCGTGAACATCAGACCGTCAGATGAGAATATCAGCATCGTTGATGTGAAGACTGCGTCTGAGATGATGGATGCCTCCGGAAAGGCTTTCCAGAGCTGTGACATAGCTATCCTGGCTGCTGCTGTGGCTGATTTTACTCCAATAAAAGCTTCTCCTGCCAAACTTAAAAGAGATGGTGGAGAAACGATGATTGCACTCAGGTCTACGGAGGATATTGCAGCTTCCCTCGGGAAGGTGAAGAGAAAGAATCAGCTCCTGGTCGGGTTCGCGCTCGAAACGGACAATGAGATTGATAATGCTACCGGTAAGCTGCAGAGGAAAAACCTTGACCTCATAATACTAAATTCTCTCAGGGATGAAGGTGCCGGGTTTGGCCGCAACACCAACAGGATTACCATAATTGACCGTAACAATAATATTGATAAATTTGAGTTGAAAACGAAGGACGAGGTTGCCTCTGATATTTTCAGGAAGATCATTTCAATGACACGCTGATAGTTAATGAATCAATTGATTAAAAACAGGTTGTTTCTGGTTGCCATGCTGATAATGTTCATACATGGCAAGGCAGTGTCACAGGAGCTTTACTGCAATGTACAGGTATCTGCACAGAAGATCCAGGGATCCAACAGGGAGCTTTTCCAGAACATGCAGCGTGATATTTATGAGTTTATGAACAGCATGGTATGGACTGATAATCTCTTCAGTTTTTCTGAGAGGATAGAGTGCAACCTTCTGATCAACCTCGACGAGCAGCTTTCTGCCGATGAGTTTCGCGGTACAATACAGGTCCAGCTTAGCAGACCGGTATTCAACACAACATATAAATCGACTGTTCTTAACTTTGTCGATAATAACTTTCAGTTCCGGTATGTGGAGTTCCAGCCGCTTGAGTTCAACCCGAACAGTCATACAAGCAACCTGGTGTCGGTGCTGGCCTATTATGCCTATCTCTTTATCGGGATGGATTTTGATACCTTCGCCCAGGGAGGAGGAACACCCTATTTCCAGATAGCCGAGAAGATAGTGACCAATGCCCAGAATGCTCCTGAAGCAGGATGGAAGCCATATGACGGTTCCAGGAACAGGAACCGGTACTGGCTGGTGAAGAATATCCTTGATAACGAATATTCCGGCGTGAGGCAGTTCCTGTACCTCTATCACCTCAGGGGACTCGACAGGATGGAGTCGGATATGACACAGGCCAGGACCGGGATATATGACAGCCTTCGCAGGCTGCAGGAGGTGTACCGGCGTCGGCCGGATCCCTTCATGTATTATCTCACTGTCGTACTCGACGCCAAGGCGGATGAGATAGTCAATATTTATTCACAGGCCTTTCCAGAGGAGAAAAACAGGGTGGTACAGGTACTTTCAGAGATTGATCCTGCCAACGAAACTAAATACCAGAAGATACTGACAGCTTCGGAATAAAAAAGGCACATGCTTCGCAGACTGACAGTAAAGAACTATGCCATCATCAGGGAGCTTGACATGGGCTTCGCCGATGGTTTTACCATTATCACAGGAGAGACAGGTGCAGGCAAGTCGATACTGCTGGGAGCCCTGGGCCTGGTTCTTGGCGAGAGAGCCGACACATCGGTGCTGCTCAGCCAGGAGGAGAAATGTGTTGTTGAGGCTGACTTCTATGTAAAGGGATATGATCTCGGGGAACTGTTTGAAGTAAACAATGTAGACTATGATGACGAGGTAATCCTTCGCAGGGAGATTACCCCTGCCGGAAAATCGAGAGCCTTCATCAATGACACTCCGGTTACACTAAATGTGATGAAGGAGTTGGGAGACAAGCTGATAGATGTGCACTCCCAGCATCAGACCCTGCTACTGGGAAGAAACCTTTTCCAGATGCGGGTACTTGATGCCTATGCGGGCACAGCAGATCTGGCCGGGGATTATTCGGAGGCTTACAGCAGCTACCTGTCCGCCAGGCGGGAGTATGAGGCAGCTTCCATGACAGCCGAGAGGAGCAGGGCGGATCATGAATACTATTCTCATCAGCTTGACGAGTTCAGGGCAGCTCAATTGGTGAGCGGCGAGATGGAGACCCTTGAGAATGATCAGAAAATACTTGGCAATGCCTCTGAGATCAAGGAGGCTCTTACAATAGTTGCTTCAGCGCTGGGCGGCGATGATGTCTCGGCGCTCTCCCTGCTGCGCCTTGCACGCGCCAGCCTGGCGAAGGTGTCGGGATTGTTTCCTGAGGCAGGAGAGCTGGAGAACCGCCTGGAGACCCAGCTGATAGAGCTCAATGACATTTCATACGAGGCCGAAAAGCTAAATGACAGGATCGTTGCCGATCCCGGCAGGCTTGATTATGTTACCCGGAGGCTTGACCTTATATATTCGCTGATGCAGAAGCACCATTGCAGGGATCTATCTGAACTGCTGGAGAAGCAAAGGCAGTTTGAGGAGACAGTGGCCCTCACCGGAGATATAGACGAAAAAATAGGTGAGCTGAAGAAAAAGACTGAAGATGCCTTTGGACTTGTCACCGGCTATGCCGGAAGGCTCTCGGAAGCCAGACATAAGGTTGTCAGTCCTCTCGCCGCGGAGATAACGAAAATGCTGCATAAGCTGGGGATGCCGCATGCACGGTTTGAGATTCGTCTGACCAGATCTGACGAACCCGGGCCTTATGGCACTGACCGTGCTGACTTTCTCTTCAGTGCCAACAAACAGGTTGAACCGGAAGAGCTTTCCCGCTGCGCCTCCGGGGGAGAGCTGTCACGTGTGATGCTCTGCCTTAAATCTGTCCTGGCAAGCAGCTCAGGCCTGCCGGCAATAATATTTGATGAGATAGATTCAGGGGTATCCGGAGAGGTGGCATCCATGGTTGGCGACATACTCTCGGAAATGGGCAAAACCATGCAGGTCATAAATATTACACACCTTCCGCAGGTAGCCTCGAGGGGTGGCATGCACTATCATGTATATAAGGAGGAGAGCGACCACTCAACAAATACACGTGTCAGATTGTTGAAAGACGATGAGAGAGTCAGAGAGGTTGCAAGGCTGCTCAGCGGCAGTACAATAACAGAAGCCGCAATACGCAACGCCCGGGAACTGCTTGAGGGCAGATAGTACCTAACCTGAAAAAAACTGAAACATGACAACCAATCTGTTACAAGGCAAAAGTGGCATCATCTTCGGTGCCCTCAACGACAAATCAATTGCATGGCATGTTGCCGAGAAGGCTCATGCCCATGGAGCCCGTATGGTCCTTACCAACGCCCCTGTGGCAATACGCATGGGAACTATCGGAGAGCTTGCTGAAAAGACCGGCAGCGAGGTGATAATGGCAGATGCTACGAGCATGAAGGACCTTGAAGTACTCTTCAGAAAGTCGATGGACCTGTTTGACGGCAAGATTGACTTCGTGCTTCACTCCATAGGGATGTCGCCCAATGTACGAAAAGGGATACCCTATGCGGGGATCAGCTATGAAAATATGCTCAGGACACTTGACATCTCAGCCCTGAGCTTCCACAGAATACTGCAGACTGCATATAAACTTGACGCCATTAAGGAGTGGGGATCGGTGGTAGCCCTTACATATGTGGCTGCCCAGCGTACCCTGGCAGGTTATAATGACATGGGTGACGCCAAGGCAATGCTTGAGTCGATAGCTAGGAGCTTCGGATACATCTACGGTAAAGACAGACATGTCAGGGTAAATACGGTCTCACAATCGCCCACAGCAACTACCGCAGGAGCGGGTATCTCGGGCTTTGACTCACTCGTCGATTTCTCAGACAGGATGTCACCGCTTGGTAATGCGGATGCCTCTGACTGTGCCGACGTCTGCGTAGCCCTCTTTTCAGATCTGACCAGGAAGGTCACCATGCAGAATATATTCAATGACGGAGGTTTCTCCAGCATGGGTATGAGCGAGAGAGCAATTGAACAATACAACAAGAGTTTCAAGGAGTGTCCGGAAGGAGAGTAAATAAGACTTTATACTTACATAACTCAGTATTAATACCTCTTTTGTGAATCTCCTGTCTTTGGAGCGTGACGCTTTTTTTATTTTTGGCTAATCCAAAAATGACCGTCATGCTTAATCTGATCATCTTAGCCCTGTTCTACATCTTATTCCCCGTATTTCTGTTCTGGCTTACAAAAAAGTATTCTTTTCTCAGGAAGGTCGGGGCTATTGTACTGGCT
>QKGI01000069.1 GCA_003250475.1 Bacteroidota bacterium
GCTGGTTGACACCGTTGATGGCATAGGTAACACTCCAGGGAGCCGTTCCTGTAAGGGAGATATTTACCGGGTGCGTATCCCCGGCACATACCATGCCGCTGTTGCTGATGATGGCTGTTGGCAGTGGCCTTACAGTCACCGGCAGCGGATTATGGTCTGTGATACAACCGGCAGCGTTGGCCTCACGAACACTTATCGTTCCTCCCAGGGTGCCGAAGGTGACGGTAACGGAAGCTGCCGAAGGATCACCTATCAGTGCCGCGCCGGTTGGAAGAGTCCAGGTGTATATTGAACCGGCGTTGTCAGGAACAGAATATACAGCAGTCTCAAGTGCACAGACCACATCGTCACCTGAAATATCAGACTGTGGTGACGGTTCCATTACTTCGATATCCAGGGTTCCGGCGGGACTGACACACCCGTAGCTGTTGGTCTCGGTCACCGTTATCGTTCCGCTGCCGGGAACAGCAGCAGCATTGATAATAATCGCGTTTGAGTTTGCATCAAAGACCTTGGTGCCGACAGCAGCCGGCACTGTCCACAGGTATGATGATCCCGGGTGCAGGGGCACCATGTATACTATACCTGTCTCGCCGGCACAGAGCTTGTCAGCACCTGTTATTACCGGGGCGGCAGGCTCGGGATTGACAGTGATAACTACATCCCGCGGAGTACCCGTACATCCCGAAGCGCTCGTAGGCGTGACGGTGTAGGTGGCCGTGATCGGGCTGACGCCATAGTTTACAAAGGTATCTGTTATGTGCGGAGTGCCGGCAGGATCTGCCGGCAGGTCTGTTGCTGCCGTACCCTGGGATGATCCGTCTGACATCACCGGTACGGGCCAGGTGAAGGTGCTACCGGCAGGCATATTGGCCGGAACAAGCAGTATCTCAAGTGAAACGCCTGTATTTGAACATACTGTACGGGTCTGACCAGGCTGTATGACAGGCTGAGGCATGACAGTGACAACCACATTGACCCAGTCGCCGATACATGTTGCACCGAAGACAGGCCTTACATGATAGGTGACTGTCCTGTTCACCCCAGTCTCATTGGTGAAGCGGTCGTTGGCCAGGTAATTGACATCGGCAATACCGTTTGTGGCAACAGCGTTGCCGGCTGCAGGTACAAGACCTGCCTGGACGGTGATAAGATCAATGTCATACGTCGTTGCCGGCGAGGAGGCCGGGGCAACAGCCAGGACAAGGCCTGTAGGTGTGGCACTGCAAACCGACATGTCAAGATTGTCAAGAACAGGCTGCGAACCTACCGTGACCACTATCTGTTTCGGCTGGCCGGCACACCCGTCATAAACAGGTGTGACAGTATAGGTGGCCGTCTCTGCTCCGCCAGAAGTATTGACAAAGATGTCAGACATATCAGCCGACGATGGCACCGTCCTCGCGGTACCGCCGGTAAGACCACCGGAAAGAACCGGTGCCGGCCAGGTGAAGGTTACATTGTCAGCCGGGTTGGTAAAGTTCTCGAGAATGATGTGATGTGAAAGGGTCTCTCCTGAACAGACGGATACCGACTGGTCGGAGATAACAGGCTCGGGCCTGACGTTGACAACAACGTTCTGAATATTGCTGCATCCGTTTGCCGCAAGTGTGTATTCATATGTTACCGGTATGATCCCGGAAGTAAGATTACGCAGGGTCTCGCTTATACCGTCTGTGCCGCTGACAGGCCCTGCCGGGGTAATGCCGGCAACAGCCGCCCTGGTCCAGCTGAAGGTCGTCCCGGGAGTCAGTGAGGCAGGAGAATAGGTAAATGCCGTGTTACTGCACAGATCAGCCGGGGTGAGCGTGGTGCTGAGTGCCGGGGCAGGATTGACGGTGATCGTAAAGGTCTGTGCCGGACCGGAACAGCCCTGGCCACCAAAAGTGAAAGTCGGGGTAACCGTTATCGTTGCAGTGACAGGGATAGTACCTCCGTTGGTGGCAGTGAATGCCGGTAATGACCCGCTGCCGTTTGCAGCAAGGCCTATGGAGGTATTGCTGTTGGTCCAGGCATAGGTGGTAGTACCTCCTGTGCGGCTGGTGCCGAATGTCAATTCAGGGACGGCATCACCGCTGCAATGAACCTGGTTGGCCGGATCATAAACCTGGGCCGTCGGATTGACAGTTATGGTAAATGACTGCGATGTTCCTGGGCAAGTCTCCCCGCCAAAAGAGAAGAGAGGTGTTACCGTGATGGTGGCACTGATAGGAGAGAGACCTCCGTTGGTGGCTAGGAACGCCGGTAATGATCCGTTGCCGCTGGCGCCAAGACCAATGGCAGTGTTGCTGTTGGTCCATGAATAGGTGGTGGTGCCTCCTGTGCGGTTAGTGGTGAAATTCAGCACGGGCACAACAGTAGCGTTACAGAGCACCTGGTCAGCCGGGTCATTTACCTGCGCCGACGGGTTGACAGTAATTGTAAAGGTCTGGGGTGTTCCGGCACAGCCCTCGAAGGAGGGAGTGACGGTAATGGTTGCTGTTACAGGCGAGGTGCCGGCGTTGACGGCAATGAAAGAAGGTATATTGCCGGTGCCGCTGGCGCCAAGGCCTATGCTGGTGGTGTTGTTGGTCCATGAATAAGTGGTGGTGCCGCCAGTACGGTTGGTTGCGAATGACACAGCAGCTGTGGCTGACCCTGTACAGACAACCTGGTCAGCCGGATCATTGACCTGGCCGACGGGATAGACCGTAATGGTAAATGACTGCGGGGTGCCCGCACATCCTTCAAATGAAGGGGTGACAACAATGGTGGCTGTGACAGGCGAGGTGCCGGTGTTGACAGCATTGAATGAGGCTATATTGCCGGTGCCACTGGCAGCCAGCCCTATTGAGGTATTGCTGTTGGTCCATGAATAGGTGGTGGTGCCGCCGGTACGGTTGGTGGTAAAGGTCACCGCGGCAGTGGCGTCGCCGTTGCAATGCAACTGGTCAGCCGGGTCATTGACCTGGCCTGAAGGGTTGACGGTGATTGTGAATGTCTCGGCTATGCCTGAACAACCCTCAAAGGAGGGAGTGACGGTGATGGTGGCAGTGACAGGCGAGGTGCCGGTGTTGACAGCCGTGAACGACGGCAGGTTGCCGCTGCCGCTGGCACCGAGACCTATACCGGTGTTATTGTTAGTCCATGAGTAGGTGGTGGTGCCGCCGGTACGGTTGGTGGTAAAGGTCACCGGGCCCGCCGTACTGCCGTTGCAAACCGCCAGGTCAGCAGGGTCACTCATCACGGCGGAAGGATTTACCACCACGTCCCTGGTAACTGCCGGCCCCGGACAGAAAGTGGTGCCGGGTCCTGTGGGTACTATTGAATAGGTGACGGTCACCGGAGAGGTGCCGGTGTGCTCAAGGTTCTGACCGATAACGGTACCTATAACCCCGCTGCCCGCTGCCGGCGCCCTGCCGGCTACCCAGGTCACCGCGGGAGTATTGGATACTGTCCAGTTAAATGTTGATCCGGCAACAGTCGACTGAAGAACAATGTTTGTCGTTCCGTCACTGCAGATGACAGGACTGTTGTTCATCGTCGCATTTGCCGATGGTATGGCGTTTATACTGAAGGAGTATGGTCCTGGCAGGCCGCCTGCCGGAACGGATATGCCACAGGCATCAACAACGGAAGTAAGCGTGTAGGTGTAAGATCCGGCGGGTAATACACCCAGGTCTATCGTGCTCCCGGAGGCGAGGTTATTATATGTGACACCGCTGATGGTTACATCGTAGGGCGGTACGCCGCCGTTAACCGTAAAGGTAAGAGAGCTGGTTGCGCCGGCACATGCATCGCCTGTACCCGTCAGGGTGGCAGACAGAGGCGTAGAGCCTACCGTGATAGTAATGGGCGTCCCAAGACTGGCCGGCAGACAGCTGTTAATATCCGATACCGCTGTCAGCGTATAGGTTGTGGTGGCACTTATGGCAGGGGTGGTAATAGGAGTACCGCTGACATAGTTGTTAATCGTACCTATACCGTTGTTTATGGTAATGGTATAAGGCGAGGTGCCCCCAGTAAGATCTACGGATATGGTCGTTGAGGAGCCAAAGCAGATGTTATGGCTGGCCTGCAGCTGCGCTGAGGTAAATGCCGGGTTGACATTTATGGTGAATGACCCGAAGATGATATCACATCCCGTGACATCCCTGACAGCATGTATCTCATATGTTCTGGCCGAGGTGAGGTTGGGCGTGGTGAGGGTGATAGTCCCTCCTGTGCCGTGCACGGAGGCACCGTCAACACCTCCTGTCCTCAGGTAATACCTTACATCAGCCTCCGAGTTGTTTATACTTATCTGCCCCGGGGTATTGTAGCAGACAGGGTTCTTCACTATGGAAGTCTGGGCTGTCAGATCAAGGGGATCGGGATTACGTGTTATTGATACCGTGCTGTTGGTCGAGGGGCATATCCCATACTGGCTTGTTATCGTCCATCTGAAGGTATTGGTTCCATAACCAAGCCCTGTGACAGCAGATAAGGGGTTGTCCGGCTGGGTGACACTGCCCGATCCGCTCACCAGTGACCATGTGCCGACACCACCATTTGTGGGTGTGTTCCCGGCAAGCACTGCAGTACTGCTTTCACAGAAAGACTGCGCCGGCCCGGCATTGGCGGCAACAGACGGAACATCCCTGAGTATCGTATGTATCGCAGATACCGAATCACATATGTTGTTGGCAGAGAAAACAGACCATCTGAACATGTTATATCCAGGCCACAGTCCTGATACTGATGAGGTTGCGCTTGACGTGTTCGATATCACAGGATCAGCCAGTGCGGAGACCTGCCTTACTTCAATATTGTCGAAATAATAGAACTCATTTGTCTCGTTGTTCATACAACGGATGACTATCTGCAGGGTGTTTCCCGACAGACCCGTAACCGAGGCAGTCCTTGTTCCGAAATCATTTGAATTGTCACCGTTAACGGGAAACAGTGTCTCGGGTCCGCCATCGAGACGGTAATAAACCCTGATATAATCAGAAGGTTCAAGTGTCCCCACCTCCTGGAGATATACCGATATCCTGACAGGAGAAAAGGATGAGATATTGAAAACCTCGGACCTCCAGACGCCCTGGGCATCCAGGTCAGTTCCAAGCATCCTTCCGCCTGAAGTACAGAAGAATGTATTAATATCCTGGGTTATCCCGGAGGTCGTCCAGTGTGCCCCTGACGTAAGATAGTCGGCGCTTTCCGAGAAATTTTCCTGCCAGGCAAGATTATTCAGGAAGGTCCATTCTCCCGTTGCGGAATTAAGCAGGTCAGACCCGCCGGTGTTTCCCTGCAGGTTTGCTGTCGTTAAATTACAGAGATTCTGCTGCGGACCGGTTGTGGCCACGGGTGAGGCGTCAATTACCACTGTCACAGGATCTGAAATAGGGCTGGGGCAAAAGGTGGAAGCGAGACCTGTCGTCCTGACAGTATAATCACCTGACTGACTGACCTGGGTCAGTGTGATGGAACTTCCTGTTGCTCCTGCCACAGGCGATCCGTTTCTGTACCACTGGTACGATGATACGGTCGGAGGGGCATGGGGGTCGGCCGTAAGCACCACCGAGCTGGACCCGTCATAACAGATCATCAGCGGGCCCGCAGAATTAATTGTAGGCTGGTTTGGCGCCTGGACAATATTCAGGGTAATCTGAGCGGGAGGACCTTCGCATGCATTGACGCCGCCGGATTGAGTAACCCAGTAATTATACGTTCCCGGGGCTGTCTGACCGTGAGTATAAACAGTACCTGTGTAAAGCAGATTGGTAAGCGCCGCATCACTGTACCAGTTTATTATGTACCCGGCAACAGTAGGAGTGGCAGAGAGAGTCGGAGGAACACTTCCCTCGCAATAGGTCTGTGGTGTGGTAACAAGAGGAGGCGGTGGCGAAGAGACCACCTCGATGATAAACTGCTCCCAGACATAGTCAAGGTTCTCATCAACGAACGGATTACATTTGTTCCAGTTCTTGATATATACATAGAACTGCTCACCCACCTGGCAGGTAGCCGGTATGGTGATCACATCGGTAAGGGTATTCGGGTTGGGTGTTGCAATAGGACCAATAACAGGCCCTACGTAACCATCTGAAGGATTGGCAATATTTGATCCGCCTATAATTACGTCACCTGTAATGGTATTCATAACAGTACCCTGCGGAGTCTCACCATAAACAAACTGTATATTCCTGGGGGAATCATTGTCGTAATCATTCGGATTAAGCGGTGGCGGTACATTGGGATCCTGGCAGTTCCAGTCGCTCTCGTCACGAAGGGTAATATTGTGTTCCATCCCCTCGCATACATAAAAGATATCCCTGGTATGTGTTATCCTCTCCTGAAGGATCAGTTCACCATCGCCGTCAGTGGGTATATCACGCCCGTGAACCACAAAAACCGAAGTGCCGGCGAGGAACTCGCCGCACGGGTTCTTGACAGTCCATGTACCCACATATGCGCATTCATCCACGGAAGTGAATGTGTGGAGCTGAGGCGGAGGAAAATCATTATCAGTGGCGGAGGTATAGGTGTAAAGCGCCGATCCGTCACCCCAGTCTACCGTCCATGTCGTTCCGGCAATAACCCCTGTGGGAAGGGCTCCGATGGGAGCTACCTGGTATGCTCCCTGGGCCCCCAGGTTAACACACTCGCCAAGGTTGCCGAAGAAGGTGAAGTAATTAAGCTTCGGACATACAAGAGTGGTTGCATTCAGCCTTACTGATGTTGCCTGGAGAATACCATTTGCATCTGCTGCCACAAGGTATATGGTATGATAGGTATTTGCTGCCAGTGAACCTGCTATGACCTGTAGTATTGCATTGATGTTACCTCCGTTAACAGGTATGACAGCGTTGAATACCACAGACGCGAGAGTCGGATTGGTCGCCTGTGCCCTGACCGTGGTTGGAGACTGCTGGTTTGGGTTATTGTAGTTAAGAACAATGATAAAAACAGTTCCGGCCCTGTCGATCCCGTAATTGATTGGTATGGTCGTTGGCCCGGGAGTTCCTGTCGAGGGAGTGGTGGGTACCCATACAGGCTGGGAATTCAGTATCATAACCGGCAGAAAAAGGATAATTGCCGATAGAAGCGCCTTCAGGGCAGTCCGGGCCCATCTGTTACCTCTGTCTGAATCGTGTGAGCTTTTCATATCTTGTTCTGTTGTTATCATTAAAAAGGCAACCGGTAAAGGATTTTAATTATGACCATTGGTTTCCCTGGAAGGTTGCACAGTAGCATTACTGAATCACATATTATAAACTAATTGTTTAACGATTTATTTAGCATTTGGATACATTTTCCGGGAATAATGGTGATTTTAATGCTCCTTATCACCCCTGACCGCCATCCGGCAGGCATATGGGCTGGTTTATTTCGTATTTTAGTCCTGATTTCTGCATATGAGAGACTTTACCACAGAGATGCTGTATCTGCTCCTTTCGGCCCTTAAGTCAGCGGGATACAGCTTTATGACAGTCGCGGGATACTTACATAAACCCTGTGTGCCTGCCGTGATCCTCAGGCATGATGTGGACGCCATGCCCGCCAATTCCCGCATATGTGCAGAAATGGAAAACAGGCTTGGAATAACCGGCACATATTACTTCAGGACCGTCGCAGGAGCCTGGGATGAGGAGGTCATACGGGAAATTCATAACCTGGGGCATGAGACAGGATATCATTATGAAGATCTGGCTGCCGCAAAAGGTGACTATGAAAAAGCCATCATCAGCTTTGGAGAAAACCTTGCAAAGCTCCGCCTGCTCGTTCCGGTGGAAACGATATGTATGCACGGCAGCCCCCTTTCAAAATATGATAACAGGCTGATGTGGGAAAGATACAGCTACAGGGATTTAGGGATAACCGGGGAACCCTATCTCGACATTGATTTTCAGTCAGTTCATTATCTGACTGATACCGGAAGGAGATGGAACGGGGAAAAATTCAGCCTGCGTGACCGGGTTAGTTCAGCCAGGGCTGCTAACGGGAAGGTGAACCGGACCGGGTTAGCTCAGGGAGAAGAAGAACACTATTCTTTCCGTTCAACACCTGAAATAATCAGGGCTGCAGAATCGGGAAATCTCCCTCCTGTCATCATGATTACCATACACCCCCAGCGGTGGGAAAGCAGGTATCTGCCCTGGATACGCGAGCTCATATGGCAGAATATAAAAAACGTCGTCAAGAGATTCCTGACGACGTCATGACGCGCTGGCAGTATTATTTTACTATTCCAATATTACCGACTGGCTGTAAATCTCTTTACCTATAAGCCTTACAAAATAATGGCCGGACCTCAGGCTCCCGCGGTTAATTGTAACCGAAGAGTTGTCGCCAACGATAATAGATTTATATACATTACCCGAGTAATCTAAAAGCTCGATCCTGGCATTCTTACAGTTACAGTCCGGAGCTATCTCCACGGTGAAATTCTCCCTGACAGGGTTCGGATAAATTGTGAACGGTGTGATCCGTATATTATCGCCGGGTTTATCCTTTTCATAGGTACACTCCCCGATACAATCGCCATGCCTGAGGTGAGCAGGTATGGCTTCAACGGATACTATGATAGTCTTTCCTTTATGACATACCGGTAGTTTTTTCCCGGCATAAAGGTCAGAGTTGAATGAGGTAAAAAACTCATTCTTTGTAGATGGAATCCAATCAGGGCCTTCTCCTGTGTATTGGACCTGTGACTGACGTCTTCCGCATGGATCGTACTGAAAAGAACGCATGTTCCAGTTGCTCCATCCGTCACCTGCCGGATACTGGGTATAAAACCGCGTCATTATACCCTTATCGTCGTATTCATAAATAATACGGAAATCAATGGCGCCGCCCGGCCTGGTGGCAAGGTTGTATTCAACCTGTCCCAGTGCATTATATGAAAGCTCATTCAAAGTAGGGAGAGTCCATGCGTTATTTCTCCAGTAAATTGTTTCGTACCCGATAGCCCTGTCAAAGGCATCATATATATAATTCTGCTGCAATCTCTCCTCCATCCATGCACCATCAATCCATTTCTGAAGTCTTAAAGAGAGTATCCTGCCCCGGGAGTCATATTCATTCACATACCTCGTTGAATACTTCCATTCTCCGGCCCATGAGTAGTTGGTTGTAGCTTCAGTTCTGCCGTAGGAGTCATATGTGTAAACAGAAAGGGCAACATTTGCACCGGTAGAATAATCCCTTGTCAGTAATTCGGTAAGTCTTCCTCCGGAATAACTGTAATGCTGTACCTGGTACAGCTGCCAGCCGGAAGCTGTCACGTCCCACCTGTATACATATGCTGAGTCGGTCCTGAAGTAGTTCTTGTACACGATATCAGCCTCCCGGTGCTTATCTTCCTCCGCCTGATACCTCCTCTCCTCAGAATGTCCGGGCCCCTGTGACCAGGCAAAATCCCCGCCGAAGACCATTAGCACCATAATTGCTGCCAGCTGTAATATCACTATCCTTTTCATGATTTGATTCTCCTCTATTGTCAGTGACAGGTTTAACGCTTAAAAGGTTAGATTGTTTCCACCGTCTTAAACTTCAATAACCCCTCCGACAAATCTTTTAAGACTTTCCGGGTTCTTTACGGCCTCTTCGGCACTTGCCGGATAACCCTCAACAAGCCATACAAGGAATGAGGTCACATCAATCTTCTCTTTCAGCATTGCCATCCGTCTTGACTGCCACTCTTCTTTAAGGCCTTGATTGTCCAGAAGCTCCTTCAGTTTCGCCATTAGCTTATCAAAATCATACGGACTAAAAGCATAGGTAAGACCGTACTTTTTCTCCTCCTCCTCAAGAGATGAGAGAAGACCGGCAAATGTATTACACCGCAGGGAGGGTACACCAAGAACAGCGGCTTCTGATGCCATGGTCTGACTGTCACCTATGAAAACAGAGGAATAAAACAGCAGTGAGTGTATCTTTTCCGGGGAGACAGAGAGTCTGTATTTCGCCAGCTCGGGTTGTATCTCCTTCTCGGTAGTGATAACCACTCTTCCGTAACCTTCAAGCATTTCTACAAGCTGCATCTTTTGCTCCAGGCTCAGCCCCGCAGCATCCTTGTCATGATGGGCCCTGAATGCATTGAACCTGAGCACGAAGTACCGTTCACCCTCAGCTATTCCGGCTTCTGATGGTACGCCGGCATCCGGGGTGAACCAACGCGGATGGAGATATGCCAGCTCATGATATCCGGGATAAAAGAGAGTCCCCTTCTTTTTCCTGCTTCCCCTCAGTGAGTCGGGAGAGACAACCAGGTCTGTAAAAGGATGTCCAAAGGCTGTCATTAATGGCTCAACAGCATCATCATCATCATCCAGCATTATTGATTTCATCCCGGAGATGCGCGATACATGCGCAATAGTTGGGGATGATCCTATTGCTATATCAATCCTTTCCTTCCGGACGAGCCTGAGCATCCGCAGGTCATAGAGAACCTGGTTGAAAGCCTTTTTCAGCAGGCTGTCAGACTTCATTCCCAGGGTAACATATGGTATTTCATAAAGCTCCAGCAACAGCCTGGCAGAGTTTATCTCCTTAACGGTAACGGTTATATCATGTCCCCTCTCCTTCATTTTAAAATAGAAATTACGGAAAAGATGCACATGGGCCGGATGCCCTATATCAATCAGTAGCTTCATTCTTCTCAGCAATTATGGTTTCTACGGCATATACCTGCTGTCCGATATCAACGGTCAGGCTGAAATCCGGCGGTATGATAACATCCACCTGGCTCCCGAAACGTATCATACCTATCCATTCTCCCTTCTCTACCTCCTGGCCTTCTTTCACATAGGTGTCAATCCGTCTTACCAGCCTGGAAGCTATCTGCACAACACCCACCTTCGTGTCATCATTCTCAATAACATAGGTATTTCGTTCGTTCTCTCCCTGCGATGCCTCATCCTTCAGCGACAGGAATTTACCGTTGTAGTGACGGTTAAAAATGACCTCACCCGAAATGGGAGCACAGTTCTTATGAACATCAAACGGTGTCATATTGATCCCGATATGCCATCCACCCTCATTCAACAGCGACGTTTTTGTCAGTTCCTCAAGTCTTGAGGTTCTTTGCCCCTTTACGGATTCAGGTATCACGTCCCCGGTCAGCTTCCTGATATAAATAACCCTGCCGTCAGCAGGAGAGACTATCTGCCCCGGGGCCGCTGTCACACGTCGCCGGGGGACTCTCCAGAACCGTATCATTGTCAGGGCAAATGCAAGGAAAACAACCAGGCAGACCAGCGCTATGACGGTAAACAGCCAGTGGCCGGAAAGATACGGTTTGAAAACAAAAAATACTGTAAGCGCAGATAACGATGCTACTGACGGATTGTCGATATAGAGGTACCTGGAGTCGATCTTTGTCTTTCGCCTCAGGTAGGAATAGAGGGAGGTGCTTGTGACAAGAGATACGATGATTATTAACAATAAACTGGAGATAGGTCCCATTCAGCGGCTGATAATAAAGTAAGGAAGATAGATTTTTTCAAAGAACCACGGTGCCGGGTCATCCGGTGACCAGACTGCATCCTGTACCGGAGGCACTTTTCTGTTCCAGTATCCTGCACCGCGGAAGAGCAGGGCCAGCCTGACGGGTATATCCGTTGCAGCATGGCAGAATGAAGCTTTATTGTATCCCGGAACCGGCCCGATCTCCACTCCGTTAAGATGATCAAACCAGAGCGGTATGAATGGCGTCCCGGCTTTTTCTGCTATGACATGCCACTTCCAGGTACGCGGATTCACCTCCAGAAGTTTAAAGACTCCGTCCCTGGGATCCTTTTTAAACTCCACCTCACACAGGCCGTTATAGGAGGCAGCAGAGAGAAGGCGCTCAGCCAGGGCTGCAGGTTCAGGCTCATCTGAAACCTCCGCATAGGTTGTGGCATTCCCGAAATCAAGAGGATGCTGCCGCATACGACATGCTGTCAGTCTTACATAACTACGACCCCCTGCATAAAGAAAACAGGCCGAGAACTGTGTGGTGCCGTCACCCGGAATGACCTCCTGTATGATTATTTCTGATGCGGGAATGATCTTCAATGCCTTGTCATAAGCAGCCCTTAGTTCCTCCTTATCCCTGCACAGGAAGACCTTACGGCCCGCCTTGCGGTAAAAATCATACATAACAGCCGGCTTCAAAATGCAGGGGAACGGTATGGCCGGATCATCAAGATCAGCCTCCCGGTCAGGGAAAAAAGTAAGAGGGAACGGTATCCCTGTCCTTTCTGCCAGCCGGTATGTGTTGATCTTATTATAAAAAAGATCAATCACTTCCGCACTGTCAGTGCCAACCTTATAGTGGCGGCTCAATTCCTTCCTGTTTGACGAAAGGATCCTGACGTGAAAGTCGTTGGTAGGAAAGAGTGCCCAGCCATCATAACGGCTCCTGCATGCCTCTCCTTTCAGAAATCCAGGGAGATCCTCATTGGTGATCCGGTAGAAGGCACGGCAGTAACGTGACCGTCGTGCAATACATCTTGCAGCAGCGTCAATAACTATTACCGGAATACCCCTCCTGCCAAGTATCCTGACTATTCCCAGTGACTGGATGTGACCGCCCAGTACTATGGCTCCTTTCCGGGTGTCAGGAGACGACTTTTTCATATAGTGTCTTTATACGATCTGCAACCGTGTGTGAATCAAGCCCGAGATCCATGATTCTTTCTCTCCCTGTTGTTCTGTTATTAAAATCAAGTGCCTGCCTGATCTTTGCCGCCACATCAGACACATCATACGATGTGATGAAACAACCTTCCGTCTCTCCTGTGATGCTCCTGACATCACCTGTATCAGTAGATACAACGGGGCAGTTGCAGGCCATGGCCTCCTTGATCACATTAGGGCTCCCTTCCCACTTTGATGTCAGCAGCACCAGGTCGGCAGCATTAAGGTACCAGGGAACCTCTTCACGGGGTACACCGGAAAGGTACATGAGCTCAGCTCCCGGATAATCAAGCAGCGCAAATGCCTCTTCCGCAAGCCTGGCATTCTTTTCCTGGCGGTCAGGTGACGAACCGAACAACACCAACCTGCGGGAACCATCGATATGAATATGTTTCCTTGCCTCATCCCTTGAAAATGGTCTGAAGAGCGAAGTGTCAACACCGTTAGGTATGACCTCGGCTTCAGGAAGACGAAGCATATCCTTCATCTGGTCCGACTTGACAATCGTGGCACCCCATCTTCTACGGCAGAAAAAGACTATCAGGCTTCGCACCACACCTGACATGAACACGTCGGAACCCATCAGTGAGACGACCAGCGGAAACCGTCCCGCCACTGAAGCAGCAAAGGCGCTCAGGCTGTAATGAGCGTGCACAATGTCATAACCACCTCTCTTCCATGCTCTTCTTATTTCCGGGATAGCTGATAGATAACCGCCAAAACCAGGACCGGCAAGCAGGTAATCAACCCCGACACCCGCCTCCTTCAACGACTCTCCCTGGCTCAGTACAACAGGACCGACCCTCTTCCTTCTTCCACTGGAGATAAAAAGAACCTTCACTACCGTTTCAGCTTAATGACATGTCTGTTACTGCCTGGTCCTGTCAATGACCAGCCTGAACTTACCACTCTTAGAAATATCTATTGAGTCTACGGTCCTTATCAGGTAACCGATGCGTCCGTTTAGATACTCTCCCAGCGCGGACTCAATGGTGTCTAAATCAGCAGGGGTGAACCTCTCATTTGTCACCAGGTTGATATGCAACATATTCTCAGACACCTTTTCAACCTGGTATTGCTTCAGGCCGTTTACCTTTTTAAGCAGCATACTGCCGAAAAAACTTGGGACAGAAAGCATGCCTCCATCGGGAAGGGTTATCATATCTGTCTCCCTTCCGGAGATGGCTTTCAGCCTTGAGAAGCTGAGGGGGCAGTCTGGCACGTCTCCTTCAGCCGGTATGGCCAGATCACCGTTCCTGTAACGAAGCATGGGAAAAGCAAAGTTATCGAGATCAGTGACGTACAGTTCCCTGTTCCCAAACTCATCAAGAGCTTCGCCGTATTCAACAAATACATGCGGATCAATAACATGGTAAAGACCACATTTGCAGCATTCATAGGCAATGCTGTTTATCTCACTGCAACCATAAGTGTCATATACAGGAGCAATGACATCTTCAATAGCCTTTCTCTGGAAGTCGTGAAGGTTTTCGGCAGTGGTGAGCACATACTTCAGCGGGCGGCTGAATGAGAGATTGTTGCTTTTCAGGTATTCGGCAAAATGATATATGGCGTTTGTATACCCGTCAATAAAATCATACCTCTCCCTGCAGATCATGTCATACAGGTCACGCAGCCTGCTTCCGTCATGGAGGGTATAGGCCGGGAACTTATGATGCCTGTATATCCTTGCCTTAAGTCTTGATGATATCCTGCCCCACTCTTCATTTACCGTGGTGGGATTACCCCAGATATGCAATCCCTTCATTGACATTTTCCATCCTGAGAGTGACCATCCAAGAAGGTGGGCCGCCTGTCCCGCACTTGTTGCCCGGCTGTCTTTCCTGTAAAATACCGGCTGACCGGTCGAGCCGCCAGATGAACCGGCAGATAATTTTCTGTCACGGTAATTAGCGGCAACAATCTCATGCCAGTGGTCTTGCAGATCCTGCCTTGTAAGCGGCGGGATCATTTTCAGTTGGTCAGGCGAAGAGAACTCCCTGGCAGAGAAACCACACTCACGGAATCTGTTATTATAAAACGGGACGTTCCGCTCGCAATGGACAAGCAATTCCCTCAGCCGTTCCATCCTGTATGCTTCCGCCTCCTCATGCGAGGCACCGCTGAGTCTCTCAAATTTCCTGAGATAGTGAAGGGTATTTTGTCCCCTGATAATATCTGACAGAAGAATGCTGATCCTGTTCATTCCTTGCTCATTGTTTTTCCGACCACACGGGTCATTTTCAACCGGTAATGAAGAATTTTTCTGCCCGGATCCGGACCGGGAGACATAATACGGCTCAGTCGGCCGGAATAAACGGAAACTCTCCTCCTTCAACGGCCGCCATTGCCATGGAGAGGCTTAGCATCATGATCAGGTGTCCGTCGGGCCTGGCAAATGCGGCATCAGTCAGGAAATTCGGGTTAAATAACTCAAAATCAACCGGCACCTGGCGATAAAATTCAACATTGTGTAAGAACGCCCGGTCCACACTGTAAGGATCTGACTGTGCTCCGGCTTTATTAATCTTCTTTCTCAGATAGCCCCTGATAACCCTGATCTTGCCCGGGAGGGTAAGCAGATCATTTGTACAATACCCCTTGTCTGTCACAATCCTGCCAAGGTCAGGACGGGTTTTACGGATTATATGTGCATACAAAACCTGCCCTTTATACCTCTTAAAGGGATTATGTTCAAAGAAATCGGAGTAGACGCCGGCAAAACCTGTGCCCAGTATGGTTCTTAAAAACGCCGGGTCGATATAAGGGGTGCGGTTAATAAGATACCTGAACTGGTTTGTCATCTCCGCACCGAAATACTTTCTGAAGACCTCTTCGAACACAAACAGGTAAAACTTCTGATTAACAGTCAGGTGCCTGTGCTCCTTATTGAAGCTGGGAAGTGTTCCAAGATCCTGTTTCAGCTGATCCCATTCGGTCCTGAAACTCTCCTTCCTCAGTGAACTGAATTCCCTGCTGCCGGCGATTATATCTGTTGCTGTATCAGGATCCCCGCTGCTGAACAGGGCAATCAGGTTGGGGGGAAATACCACACCCCTGACATTTGCAGCCCTGAACAATTCACTTCCAAAATTGCCGGTTATCATGTACCTTGAATGTGAAGCCATTGTCTTTGCAGCGTACAGGTAATGAGCCCGCGCAAAAGAGGCTGATCCTGAGGCGTTTCTTATGAATTCCAGGCCATTCTTAAGACTCTCTTTTCTTGCATAATCATCATCAAGCAATAATTTCTGATAGGGAAGTCCGGCCAGGGCAGCCACCCTGTCGGGAATATCCACGTCCTTTGAGCCCGGGGCACCGAAGCTGTAACATAGTAAATCACCCCCTGATGCAAGGCCCGTTGCAACCAGTGTCCGGCTGTCAAAACCCCCTGTAAGAGCATTGACATACTTTTCAGAAGGCAGGTATCTTTTTACTGTCTCAATAAATGCGTCACTGACTGTATCCGCCGCCCTCTGCCATGGAACAGGATCAATTGAATAATAATCCTCAATTGAAGTGTGCTTTACAAAACTCACATTCCCATGCCTGATTCTCATATATGAATTGGCGGCAAACAGGCTTATGTTTTCAAAAATACTGTGATTGAATACCGGATAGTTGAACAGTATTGTCTCCAGTATAAACCTTCGTGAGATAACCTCCTGGCCAAGATACCTGCCCAGGTCAAACGCGTTGCTGGAAAGAACCACCCTCCCGCCTGTTTCGTAGTAATAAACCGGCAATATGCTGAATACCGAATTACCGGCACTGATCATATTTTCTTTCCTGTTCAGGATGAGGAAGTAATAATGGCCATATACGTTTGAGAGAATCTGTTCCGGGAGAATTTCTCCCTTAATATTCCTGACAAATTCCGCCCCGCCTGAAGGGTCGCCCCAGAGAAGTAACTCCTGGTCAGGGCCGTTGTAATGTATTATTTCTTCAGGTTTGTTTATGAAAAGACCCGAAAGCCCCTTGCCGGTTGTTTCTTCTGAAATATCAAGTAAAAAGTCAATCATAATGCAAACAGTCAGATCTCGTCTAAATATTACGTATACGTCTTGAGAGATTCAAAATATAATAATAAGGCTCCTGCCCTGAAAAGGCCTTCATTCTGAAAATGGTCCTCAGTCTCCTGCGTGTTGTCGACAGGTCCACCACTGCCCTGTCAGGTATCCTTGTCATATCATCCCTTCTCACTCCTCTGGCTTTACCGGTGGTTGACATAAGATATCCCGCCTCCAATGCCTTTTCATGAATGTATCCGTCATTACCTCCATGAGGCCAGCATATAACGGTTACTTCCTTGCCCAGCTTTACCTCAATGATCTACCTGGAAAGGCGGATCTCCGAATCAATCCTGGCATCATACTCCTCCTCAGATTCCCTGCCAATGATCAGCCTGTTTTCCTTCAGATAACCGGAATATAGCGGCTGCACCATGTTAAATGCCTCAACCTGGTCATACCTTGTGAAATCATACTCCCTGAACAGGTTTACGCATTCATCAATAAAGCCGGGATTAATCGTCACACGCCTGGCTACCAGTGCAGGACGATCCTCAAAAAGAGGAAACCCGAAAGGCAGCATGGATCCGATATCTTTCATGCCTATATAATATGGCTTGATCTCAGGATGCGCATTGATGACCGGGTAGAGTATATCTCCTCCCGGATGGTGAAATCCTGTAAGTTTTTCAGACACAAAATACCTCGTATGAGACATAGCGTGAGACTGTATGTCAATAAGTCCGGATCTCTCCATCATACGCATTTCCTCCCACGAAAGGAATCCCCAGCTGTCAATCTCTCCCTGTCTCCTGCCGGCATTCCCGGTATCTTCCGAATTAGGTCGGCATCCTGCTTTCTCATCAACAAATTCAGGACTGACAAAAATGGTTGCCTTCATCCCATATTTTTTCAGGAGGGGGAATGCCCACACCCAGTTATCAAGGTACCCGTCATCAAATGTTATGACCAGCGGGTTTCTGACAGGAGGGATATGACCATTCCTGATATGCCAGTAATCCATCAGCGAAATAGTCGTATAACGCCTTCTTAACCATGCAAGATGTGTTTCGAAGACGTCTGTGCCCGTGGTAAGAAAGCTGTTTTCCCAGTCTTTCTTCACCGGGCCAACACTGTGATAATAAATGACTGTCAGTTTGTTAACGTCAGCCATTGCAGGATGTGTATATTTTGTTCATACTGTCGATATAGGTCTCCTCCGAGAATCTTTCCCGGAAACTCATGCCAGCCTTCTCTGCAGCCCCGGTCAGTTTGTCATAATCCTTCAGCCTGCCGGCGATTTCACCGCACAAATCTCCTTCAGGAGAAACAAGGAACAGGGGGAAATCACGAAAGATCTCCCTCATCGATGGGATATCAGATGCAATCACCGGAGTCCCGCAAAGAATGCTTTCG
>QKGI01000050.1 GCA_003250475.1 Bacteroidota bacterium
TTCGGTGTAGAATACCGGATTACCGTTCGCGTCATCCCATATACTCTGGTCGCGGTCCATCCAGATGATCTGAGTGGTGATGGAGGCTACCATACGCAATTCCTTTATATGGGTGATGGTCCGGATATTGGTATTGAATCTCTTGTCGATACTTCCATTCCCTGCGGGATAAACAGCCACGAACGGGTATTCCTTCCCGCCGATGCTTCCGGAAGAAGGTTTAAGAAGGTCAACGATGGTCGATTGCCTTTTTACCATCATCCAGGCTCCGTCAACAATGAATGATGTGCGGAGCGCTTTTACAGTACCAAGGTCAACCGTAAATTCAACCCCTTTTTTAATCGTCATATCATTATTGGAAGGATAGCTGAAGCTCACATGGACTGTATCCTGTATAACATCCAGTTGTATTTCTTCACTGGTTACCGGATCAATGTAAAAGACCCCGGATCCGGGTACAAGATACAGGTCAAGCCCATTTTGTGTCGGTGCGGTGTAGCGATTGAAAATGAAATTCTCATAGTATTGTTCAAAGCTGAAGCCGTTCTCCATCTTCTCGGAATAGATCGTGACATTCATATCTATACCTTTGACAGTCATATCAAACCCGGCCTCAATTTTTCTGTTCACTGCAGGTACCAGGTTTTCATTGCGCGGATTTTCATAGATCTTTGTTGTCACCACGAATGTACCGCTCTGAGCTACCGGGTCATAATAAGACAGCCCGGTCTTGTCCCAGTATGCTTTGTCAGGATAGAGAAAGAGAAGTGAGGGCGCCTTTGAGAAAAGACCGTATCCTCCTCTTAAAGCAAGATGGCTTATTGTGTTTACTTCTTTATCTATAATGGTATATCTCAGGTTGAACCTTGGATCAAGCATGGTAATTTCTTCCCTGGAGCTGAAGATTCCATCGGGCTGCACATTTGTGAACCTGAGCCCTGCCTGGATATCAATCCTCGTCGGGCCAACAGGAATACCCAGGTTTTCTTCTGCATAATATGCAAGCTGCCCGAGAGAGGGGATATCTTTATAGGACCTGGGCCTGGCATCTGTTCCCCCTGTAGGTACGGGAGGCCTTGACAGATCATATATCCTTCCCAGGCCATTGTTGCCATAGAGTTTCCATTCAACGCCTCCAACAATATTATTCAGCATTCTGCCTATGTTGAAAGAGCGGTTACCCGAGAGCTTCGCATTGAAATAATAAGGCCTTCCGTCTATTGTCAGATCACTTAAGTAAGATGCGGGAAGAATGGGCACCTGGTTCTCCCCGGGCTCAAGTGCCACCGGTTGCGGCTGTGCTCCTGAAGGTATCTGCTCGAGGGTGACCTCGTGACCCACCTGGTGCTGTATGTCCCCGGACACCATGAAATTAAGATTGGTAAGGACCTTCGAATTAAGCGCCCATTTTGTATTAAAGTTCACTGACAATCCCTGTTCCCTGGCTTCATAGTCCTCGATATCGAGCATATCGGGATCTCTTTTATTTATATCCAGTGTCTGGAATGCCCTGGCCGAGAGGCTGAGAGTAAGTGGTTTTGTATCCTGGAGAATAGTATTATTATAAATTATTCCCCCGTTCAGCCGGTTGAATGTCTCATACTTAACCCTGATATCATCAAATGACTGTGTAAAATCAAAATCAAGGTTAAGAGTACCGGCCTTATCGCCAAGGGCGAGCCCCTTACCGGCATAAAACTGCTTGATGCCGGGGTCAGTCTTAACCTTGGCAGTAAAAGGAGTCTTGCCTTTTTTCATTGTTACCTTGACGGCACCGCTTAGAATATCTCCGTTCTCCACGCCGGCGATACCCCTGACTACCTCAATAGTCTCTATGTTATCAACGGATATCTGCCTCACATCGGTTCCTGCAGATGCTGAGGTAGTAAAGCCAGCAGTTACTCCGGTACCGGAAGCACCGGTAGTCTTAAGAAACTGCATGTTGGCATCATTTGAAACAGGGGCGCCGTCAATAACAAGGAGCGTCCCCAGGCTTGCCATCTCATCGCTTACAGTACCCTCTTTACGTATAATCTCCCTGATGGTAAGCTGTTTCGGTTTTGAGAGATCCGGGTTGAGAGTTGTCTGACCGGGCAGCAGCTGAAGCACATCGGAGAGGTCAGTGGGCTGTACGTGCTGTATGGCCGACTGCTCTATCACAGAACTAGATGCAAGGTGCCGCCCCTCTTTGGCGGTTACAACTACATCCTCTATCGCCAGAGTGGCCTCATCAATAAGGATTGTCACCTTGTCTACTGTTGCCGGGAAGGTAACGGCCTGTTCGTGCTCAACATAGCCAAGGCATGAGACTACAAGAGTATAGGTGCCGGAAGGAACATTGCGCAGGACAAACTCTCCCGAATCGTTTGTTGTGGCCCAGTTGTTGACCTCCTTCACTACCACTGTTGCCATCATGACCGGTTCACCGGTGGTACGGCAGATGACCTTTCCCTGCAGTGATGTCCTGACCTGTGCCTGAAGCACAATACCTGCAGATAGCAATACCAGAATGAAGAAAAGCTTTTTCAAAGTATTATGTTTTTGAGGGTGGTTTCACTTTGCTGAACTTATTCGGAAAGAACTGGGTGGCAACGAGTCCGTATATCCCTGTCACCGCCGTAATGAGGAGATCGGGAATGTTTGACTTCAGCGGCCATCCCCGCCTCATTATCAGTACCACTGCCACTATAAGGGCAATAAGGTTGATTATTATCCATCTGTAGCCGGGAGAGGGTTTGAAGAAGAACCTCACGAAGGCTGAATTGTCATCTCTCATTCTTATCTCGAAGGGGAAAATCGAGGCGAAGATCTTTCCGTCAGACCTTTCATACAGGCTTTCCCACTTTTCGCCATGCGTGCCCACAACATCGTACATGTCATCTATGGCTATCGCCTCATACCAGTTCTCGCCGTAGACGGTTATGCACTTGTTAAACAGGTCGGAATTGAGCCTGAACGAATGCTGTGAAGGATTAAATCCATCGATGGGCAGCCTCTGGAGGTCATACACCTCATCCATTAACACATATATCCCCTGGTCCCTGGTTACTATGTAACAGTAATATTCCCTGCTTCTCAGGTCAACTGCTTCAATATAAACTATATCAAGCTTCTCAGGAGTTTCTATCCTGGCTACATAGGGCTGCCCCTTCACCATCTTGACATGGAAGAGCGTCCCTTCACTGTCAGTGATGAAGTATCCCTCATCATGTGACTTCCTTGTTGTGGGAAGACCGGCAATTATGTCTGCTGGAAAGACAAAACCTTCGGCTGTCAGTGCTTCCGTGAACAGCTGGCTTTTCTCCTCGTTTATCTTGTTGGTGCGTGCCACAATAAACTCCATCCTCTTCTCAATGCGGAAGTAGTCGTCAGGCATGGCCAGGTTAACCTTACCGCTCTCCGACTCAAGCATCGGCCAGAGGGTGATGACCGGAGAATCAAGTTTCCGGGGCGTATAGCGGTAGAAAGAGGAGGCTCTGCTTATCGACGGTGTCTCCATCTTGACACCCCTGATTGAATCCGGCATCGTGCCGTCAGCCATGAGCTGCCTGAAGAACATCAGGGGCAATAACTGCTCATATTCGTCTGAGGTATACGCCTTTCCATCCGGGGAGAGACGGCTGCCGCCATCAACAATTATGAAGTCATCGTTCATGCAACTGTAATAGACTCCCGGTGACCTGGGGACTTTCTCAAAAATTGTCCAATATAATGAGGGTAGAACCATTGAGGCAACGAGTATGCCTGTAGCTACCAGTATGTATCTGCTAAACTTTATCATCTTACATCTCTCCTTTCCTGAACCTGTAACCTGAAAATAAAACTACACAGCTGAGCAGCAACGTGATCAGCGCAAGCGGCAGTAACACCGGCTTGAATGCACCTATGGAGGCGCTGGTAAAAAAGAACGTCACAAAACCCGCTGCAATGACCGAGTAAAGACCCCTGAAGAGCCAAACCGGCTCCAGTAATACAAGGGCCACAAGGAAATAGGTAGCGAGGCCGCCAAGGAACCAGGGCAACATTGTAATAAGAGATGCATCAATGATGTTCGAGGGGAAGAAGATGGCGCTGCCGGCAACGAACAGTCCCAGGACCAGTGCCAGGAGTACTACCAGCACCAGGGCCCCGAAGGCATGCATTCTTATCAGAACACCATTCTCGGATACCGGCAGGTGGAATGTGAGCTTGATCCTTTTATTTACCGTCTCCGGGAAGTACTGTGCTATAGCGATAGCCAGACCGATCACGAAGGGCAGGAACTTAAGAACCATAAAATATGCGCGTCCTCTGAAGAGGAAAGAATACCAGTAATTTGCTGCATCCACAAAGAGGATGTCATGCCTCACCTTGAGGAAGATATTGATAAGTGCCAGCAGACTCAGGCCCAGGGCAATAAGCACAATCAGCCTGATCTTCAGCCACTCTTTATATATTACAGATTTAAACATATGGAAAATATTCAGGGTTAGTATTTACGTGTAAGACCAATGAAGGCATCCTCAAGCGACATCTTTTTCTCCTCGAAGGAGGTATATTCAACTCCCTTTGAATTGAGGTATCCCTTCACTTCGTCTTCGGATGAATAGGTGTAAAACTCCAGCTTGTCTTTAACCTTTTCGATGTTAACAGCTATTCCGTTGAGGTCTATCTCTCTTTCCGGCGAAGCCAGGGTGATGTTGAACTGCCTGAAAGTGTTCATGAACTGCTCTATCGGCTGCTGCGCCAGTATCTTGTTGTAATCCATGATCATCACATCATCAATCAGTCTCTCCATATCCTGGATGATATGTGAGGTCACAAAAACTGTCTTATGCTCAGCCTTTGCATATTCTCTCATGTAGTCTATGAAGAGTCTCCTGTAACCGGGATCAAGGCCCATGGAAAAATCGTCAAGTATAAGCAGGTCAGGATCCTGTGCCAGGATAAGACCGAGGGCCACCTGGGATCTCTGGCCGCATGACATGGTCGATATCTTCTGCTTCGGGGTGACCTTCAGCTTTGACATCAGCTCCCAGTACGGTGCGCTGTTCCAGTTGGGATAAAAACCGGAATAAAACTTCTCAATCTGGTGGATATTCATGAAGGTATACTGCACATGGCCTTCAATGAGAAAGCCTATTCTCCGTTTGGTCTCCGGAGTAAGTAACTGGGTATTCTCTCCGTAGATAAGGCACTCACCTGCGAAAGGCTGAAGGAATCCGTTAAGAATATTAATGGTGGTGGATTTGCCTGTACCGTTCTTGCCGAGAAGGCCCAGTATCTTACCCTCTTCCACGTTGAAGCTCATATTCTCATATACCAGCTTCTTCCCGTAGTAGTGGGTGAGGTTCTTACATTCTATTGCATACATGTGTTGGCTATGGGTTAGGGTTTGTCAGTAATCAGTTTCTGTTATTTTATTTTACAATTCCGGGATCAGGGAAATTAAACGGATTGGCCAGCTTGCCTGTACGGCCGTCAGAGTAATGGAATACAAGGGTATCAACATTGACAGCCGAGAAAATATTCTCAGGCACTGTTATGGTATCAACAAAATGGATGACACCGAGCTCCGTCCCTGCAGAGTCAAGCATCGTCTCAAAGGCAACCACACCCTTGTCATTGGAGAGATGACTTATAAGGTAGGTATAACGGGCCTTGAGCGACGAGTTTTTTCCCATTGTGAGGACATACCGGGATATAACATCGTTGTTGTACCCTGAGAAACCGTTGAACCTTGAATTTGTAGGCACGAACATGGCTGAAGCATACTCGGCTTTGGATATTGTTGCCGGCTGGTCCTCAAAGGTGATCACACGGTAAGGCAGCTTCACATGGAATTCATTTCCGTTTGAGGTGAAGGTAAGGCTCTTTGATTCTATTGCCTCAACAAGGGTCTCCCTGTCCGGTTCTTTACCTGCAGGGAAATATATGCGGACTATCACAGGGCATGCGAAGTCGCTCTGGAAGCCGCAGGCTTCAGTCTTCTGGTCGAGCAGGTGCTGAAGATATGTGGCATCGAGAGGATCGAAAAACTTGTCAATTGTAAGAGTGTAATAGACAACTGAATCCACATCTTTTGCCACCGGTTCAATCACCTTTTTAACCGGCACAAAGATCATCTTCTGGAGCTTTTCGTCGTTGTACATGGTGGTATCATATAATATATGCACCGTGTGACTTGCAACATATGTGGAGACCCCGTATATCCCGTCAACCCTTCTCATCTGGTTTGCAAAAGCAGTTGAGCTGCCGAAGCACTTAATGTTCTTCAGTCCTGACATTTCAAATACTCCGGCACTCTCAATCTGTTCAGGTGTCCCCCATTTCTGGTCAATAGTGGGTAGCTCAAACAGTGTTCCTGCGGCTACGCCAAGTATTATAAGCGCACCGAGCACCACTGCCGGCAGCCACTTCATATTTCTTTTGTTAATCTGGAGGGTGTCTTTCTCCGGGCAGGCATGCAGACAGTCACCACAAAGGGTGCAGTCGGTATGTGTCACCTTCTTCATCGATGCCACATCAATTCCCTGCGGGCATGTTTCGGAACAGAGTCCGCAGTCAATGCATGTATCCGTATTCCTGGTGATATGCACAGGGTCGGGCCACACCTTCTTCATCCTCGCCACCTCGAGTATATATCCTCCTGCCGTAATAACCACGAGCGGATATATATAAGGTATGTCGAGTCCCACGATCAGAAGAACAGCATAGACAGCTATTATGCCGAGAAACCACCATGAGAATTTGAATATTGCAGACAGTGCACCCAGCGGGCAGAGATACCTGCACCAGAAAAGCCTGATGAACATCGATCCGACGACAAGGGCTACAATGGCCAATAATGCCCACAGAAGGACAACATCCGCATTAAATCCCGATGCTACGGCGTAATAGGGGTCGAACTTCTTACAGAACAGCTCACTTGATTTCAGGGTGAAATAGAAAGTGATAAACAGCAGTACATATTTCAGAAGCCGCAGGGCATAGTCTATAAATCCTTTGGGGGTGAGCCTTACTTTAAGTTTTTCCCCGAGCTTGCCGATCCACTCGCCAATAGTCCCCAGCGGGCAGATATAGCCACAGAAGAGCCTTGAGAAGAGGACTATACCGATAAAAAGCACCACACCCATCATGATCTGGGTGCTGGTCATAGAGCACGACAGGGAATCCATGGTGAGGTATGACCCCAGTGCCTGGAGTCCTCCGAAAGGACAGTATGCCTCAAAATCAGGAGAATAAGCTTTGTCAAACAGCAGGCGGAAGCCCATGAAGGTAAGTATACCAATGATAGCAAATTGATAAATTAATTTGTACCAGTTTTGCTTTTTCATATAAAGAGAAGGTATTAGGTTAGTTAGTTAGTTGAATTCATACTTCTGAACAGCTGGTCCTGGATGAAGGTCGAATTGATGTGATGTGACTCCATCAGTTCAACAAGAGCCTGGTCTGAGGAGGATTCCATATCCGGACTCAGGTTCCTGTAACTCTTTGCTCCAAGCAGTATGCCGAGGGAACAGTAAACGACTATTAATATTGTTGAAATGAGAATCCTGGAGGGGACTGACATGGATCTCAGGCTGCCCTCTTTCTGCAGAGCGATTTTGCTCATCACGTCATCTGCGAATGATTCGGGTACTGTGATCCTCATCCCCTTCATTTCGTCTGCAAGATTCCTTAACTGGTCAGTCATCACCTTTCTACTGTTTTTAACCTGTTCCGATAAAAAGACAACCCAAAACGCAAAAACCTGCGGGTGCCTTTAAAATTATTTTCCAATATTGTTGATTCTCTCCTTCCTCGGGCAGTCTTTCTTGTTACAGGTCTTGCACTGATCCTCGAGCTGCATCATTTTCTTAAAGATCACAGTGAGCTGTTTCTGTTGCTCCTCATCGCATATGCTCTTCAGGTTTATGAAGTAATCGGTAGTATGCCGTCGCAAAGAGGTGCTCAGGAATCCCACCTTCCTGGCAAGGCTGTCGAGCACAGCCGGATCGCTGTTTTCTTTTGCCAGTTCCTCGATCATGGATACATTGGTTTCGCACATCATGTCCAGGACAAGGTTATATGTCCTGATCGTCCGGTCATTCTCCACCAGCACTTTCCTGTACTGATCATCAGTAAGGTTAAGTTCCTTGCGCAGGAGGTCCATTGAATTAATCACACCGGTATCCTTCTTGACTTTCTCACCGGAGTTTTTCATTACAAAGAAGGTAACCACTGCAGAGGTAATAACGAGCAGTATGATCATGTTGAACCACAACAATATCCTGTTTGACTTTTCAGGTATCATGATTTGAAGTTTTGATTTCTTTATTTGATGGGGGGACCGGGCAGCATTTTTTTCTGACATTCTCCCGCGCCCGGAAGAGAAGTGACTCTACCGACGAGCCGGACAGGCCCAGCACTTCGCTTATCTGCTTGTAGGATAGTTCTTCGTAATAATAAAGTATAAAGACCTTCTGCTGCTTTGCAGAAAGCGTTGCCACAGCCTCTGTAAGCATCTGCTGCCTCTCGGCAGCCTCAAGGCTTTCACCGGGGTGGTCATCCGAATGTGGGATGGCGGCAGTGCCGCCCCGGGAATCGTGATGGAAAAAAGTCTCGATCTGTATCAGGGACCTGAACAGAACGTTCTGCGATCTCTTCTGATAATTGATTGATTTGTTAAGAGATATACGGTAGAGCCAGAATGAAATATCTTCCTCGTATCTCAGTCCGGCTGCTGAACGGTAAGTCTCAATAAATACCTCCTGGGCAATATCCTGTGCATCCTCCCTCGACTGCAAGACCTTATAACAGGTGTTAAGCACCAGATCCTGATACTTCGATATCAGTTCCCTCATGGCGCGGTTATCACCTCTGATAATGGCCTTTACCAGTTCCCGATCATTCATCCCATCTAGTGTACAGGAAAATCAGCTTTCCCCTCATTTGAAATATGCCTGGCGAGGCTATTACGGCTTTGATAACCAGCCCTTGTCGCTCAGGAAAGCTTCCGCCTCTTCACGGGTCTTAAAGATATCCCCTTCTTCTTCCCACCATGTATCGCCATATGCAAGTCCCATCTTGTCACAACCCTCACCTTCAAGCAGGCTGACGCTCTCAATGGTCTTCATCTTTATCATATCAGGTTTGATAGCAACCACCTTGCATTTGACTGCTTTTCCAAGGGTGCTTCCATCGGCAAAATAACCCACGACTATGCCATAGCATTCCACATCTTTCTTTAGCCATGAGCCAAGCTTTGCCTGCAGCTCAGGATCAAGCTTAACCTCTGACTTTACTGCACCTGATGCTTCCGATGCTCTAACACCCGGTTCACCCTGTCGTTGGCCGCAAGAAGCTAAAATAAGGAAAAACAATACTGTAAATAATGAAATCAATCTGGTCATGACATTTAGTTTTAAGTTTGTGATTCTTCCGCCGTAAAAATAGAAATTATTCTTTACCATTTGAAACCACAATTTTGAAGTTGTGCAAAAATGTTGATTCAAAACAAAAAAGCGACCCCCGGAAAGGAGGTCGCTTCTCTATATAAAATTGAATGATTTCTCAGCTATACTGCCTGATCTATGCTCCACACGAAAGCCCTGATACCCACCTCATTATTTATGGCATCGATACGCTTTACCGCCTCCAGCAGTGGCTCTACCTTCTCCTCATCGACAAAGGTAAGTGTCACCCCGTTTATTTCAGGCCAGGTATGAGTTCCCAGGTGGGGCACACCGGTGAAGGAGCCTACTCCTTCCACGTTATCCCACTGGGTATATCCCCTTATTCCGAAATGTTCAAGAGTGTATTCAATTTTTTCGGTCAGGGCCAGATTATAAATTATCATTACCGCTTTCATCATATGATATTTTTGATTTTTATTGTATGGTTTAACCATACATGCTTTATCAGATTATGCCTTTTTTATACTGACAACATGAGGGTCTCATCATTTTGAGTTCTCATGGTTTTCCGATATCTCATCCAGGAATTTCATATCCCTGAACGCCATCTTATGCTTCTTATCCCTCTCACCGTGCCGTGCAATGAGCACATAGCCGACCGGTACAAGAACCATTGTCACGATGGTTGAGAAGACAAGCCCTCCGATAACTGCTATGCCCATCGGTTGCCAGAGCTCCGACCCTTCGCCCGGGTTGACAGCCAGCGGCAGCATTGCCAGGATAGTTGTCATTGATGTCATAAGCACAGGTCTCAGCCTGGAACGGCCCGAGTCAAGTACGGCCTGGTAAAGTTCCACACCCCTGTCGCGTGTCAGGTTGATGAAGTCAACAAGCACTATGGCGTTTTTCACCACGATACCTATCAGCATTATTGCACCGATAGCAGCTATCAGGCTCAGGTTGGTGCCGGAGAGGAATAGCGCTATAGCCACACCTGAGAAGGCAAAGGGGATGGAAAGCATTATTATGAGAGGCATTTTCAGAGACTCGAACTGCGATGCCATAACCAGGTAGACGAGTATCAGCGAGATGATCATGAGAAGGCCTATATCCATGAACGATTCGGTCATATCCTGGAAGGCTCCTGAGATCTCCACCATAACACCGGAAGGTATTTCAATGCTGTCAAGCTCCTTTTGAATGTCAGCAACAATCAGGTTAAGAGCCCTTTTGTACGGTGTGACGGAGACGGTCACTATACGTTCCTTACGCTTCCTTTCGATGTTCGGCGGCGACCAGTATTCCTTGACCGTAGCTATCTCTCCAAGTCTTATTATCTGACCGTTAGGCAATGTGACACCTATATTCTCCAGCTCGGTAATCGAGTTACGCGCTGATTCCTTGTATCTGACTATGACGTCATACTCATCGCCGAACTGGCGGAGACGTGTAGCAGTAAGACCATCAACCCTGTTCCTTACTATAGCAGAGACCTGCGCAGTCGTAAGCCCATAACCCAGGAGTTTATCCTGGTCAAGGATGATCTGAAGCTCAGGCTTCGACTTATCACGGCTTATGTCAACGTTGGTTGCTCCCTCGATCTTCTTCACTCTCTCTGCCAGCTTCTCGGCAAGCAGGTTAGTACTGGTTATGTCATAACCATAGATCTCAATGTCGATCGTGTTGCCACCGCCCATCGCACCCATTCCTCCGCCATCAGCAGAGACTGAGAAGTTAATTACTTCCGGCATAGGTTCAATGATCCGGCGTATGACCTCGGCAATATCCTCGGACGATCTCGACCTCTGGTCTACATCCAGCAGTCTGAAGGTGTATGTTATCACATGCGTTCCCCCTTCGCTGAAGAGTGCCCTGAAGCCTCCGGTATCATCGGTGCCTGCGGACATTGAGATCAGGGTAACCTCCGGGACCTGCTCCTTGACAATTGAGTCAATCCTGTCAGCAACCTTCTCCGTCACATCGACCCTTGTACCGGTCTGAAGTTCAATGGTGGCCGAGACACGTGATTCGTCGGCTGCCGGCATAAACTCTGTACCTATGAACTTGAATAGCGACATGGAAAGAATAAATATCACCAGCGCTCCTGCTATCACCACCTTTTTGTGATGCAGCACCCACGACAGCGTTTTTACGTAGAATCTGTCCATCCAGTCCAGGAACTTGTGGATGGAACCGTCCCATGACAGCAAAGGAGCATCCTTTCTTACAGGTCTGACCCTGAGCAGCAGCGAGCTCAGGGTTGGTGTAAGGGTGATAGCCGCTACTGTTGACATTATGATAGTAATAGACACTATCCATCCGAGCTGTGAGAATAGCACGCCCGTCAGTCCCTTGACAAACGTCAGCGGAAGGAATACTGCCACAACGGTTAGAGTGGTAACGATTACTGCCAGCCACACCTCATTGGTGGCGTAGATGGCCGCCTCACGGGGCCGGCTACCCCTCTCAATATGCTTGGTGATGTTCTCGAGCACCACGATGGCGTCATCGACAACCATACCTATTGCTATGGAGAGCGACGAGAGGGATATGATGTTTATCGAGCTGCCCGTGAGGAAAATGTATACGAATGCCACCAGCAGCGATATCGGTATCGTCAGTATGACAATAAGGGTTGCCCGCCACCTGCCGAGGAAAAACAGTACTACCAGCACAACAAATAGTGCGGCATACATCAGGGTCTCGGTAAGGTTATTTATTGAACCCTGGATGAACTCCGATGTATCCATAATTTTCTCGATGTGGATATCCGGAGGCAAATCCTTCTGCAACCTTGTTATCTCGCGGTTAACATCGCGGCATATCTGGACGGAGTTGGAACCCGACATCTTCTGTACAAACAGGGTCATTCCCCGTTCACCGTCTATTTTTGAGATGAGCTTGCTCTCACGTATCGTATCGTTAACGGTGGCGACGTCTCTCAGGAAGATATTGTTACCGTTGTAATTACCGACGACGATGTTGGATATCATGTCACTCTCGGCAAACTCACCCTGGATCCTGATAGGATAGTCTGTCCGGCCCATCTCCATATAACCTGCCGGCATGTTCAGGTTCTCGGCCCTGAGCACATTGCCTATCTGTTCCACCGTCAGGTTATAGGCTTCCATGCGCCTGGGATCTATCTCAACATAGATCTCCCTCCCGGGAACACCTGACAGACCCACATTTCCGACCCCATCGATACGGTTGAGAGGATTGACAATTTTTTCATCCAGTATCTTTTCCAGCCCTTTGTAGCTCTCATTGGCTGTGATTGCATAGAAGATGATAGGCATCATGCTGGAGTTGAACTTGAAGATAGTGGGATCCTCGGCATCTTCCGGAAGGAAGCCCTGGATGAAAGAGAGAGAGCTTCTCACGTCGTTGGATGCCTCGTCGAGGTTCGTTTCATATTCAAACTCCATGAAGATGACCGATACGTTGTCACTTGACCTCGAGGTTATCTCTTTAAGTCCTGACACCGAATTCAGAGCGTCTTCAAGCGGACGCGTTATGTTTGTTTCAATATCTGCCGCACTGGCGCCCGGATAGCTCGTATAGACAGAGAGAAACGGGAGCTCGATCTCAGGATAGAGGTCGATTGGCAGCTGCGTCAGGGAGTAAAGCCCGATGACCATCGTAATTATGAAGATCAGGATGGTGGTTACGGGCTTCTTTACTGCACTTGCATATATACTCATAATAGTTATTGTCTCTAATTAGTCATCAGTTTACAATCTCAACCTGCTGGCCATTCGAGAGGCGTGCCTGGCCGTCGGTGACAAGGCTTTCGCCCACTTTCAGGTCACCACCTGTAATCTGAAACCTGTCGTCAAATCTCTGACCCAGCCTGACCAGCCTTCTTGATGCAACGCCATTCTCGACCACAAAGATGTACCTGTCATTCGTCCCCTCCTGTAACAATACTGAGCTGGCCGGAACAACAAACGTCTCCTCCTCTCCCAGGTCAAGATAAACCCTGGCAAACATACCCGGCCGAAGAATCTCACTGTTGTTGGATATACGTATCTCGGCCCTGAAAGTGCGAGACATGGCATCTATGGTCGGGTGGACCCGGAAGATGACACCCTCGAACTCCTTCCCGGGATAGACGTCAGCGACTATACGTGCTTTCATGCCGTTCTTTATCAACGGGAAGTATTGTTCCGAAATGCTGACGGTCACTTTGACCGGGTTGATCTGCATAAGAGTCACCACAGCAGCTTTGCCTGACATACCGGGAGCGCCGGAGTAAAGCTCACCGTCTTCCAGGTATTTGCCGGTGATGATGCCGTCGAAAGGGGCTTCAAGGAGGGTGTTCTCCTCCATGAACTCCACATTGGCCTTCATTACTTCATACTGGGCTTTCGTCTGGTCATACAACTGCTCCCTGACACTTCCCACCTTAAGCAGCGTGTCGAGACGGGAAAGGTCTTTCTGAAGGTTGGCAAGCTGTATCTTGTTTGCGAAATACTGGGTGCGGTCCATAAGGAAGAGGTTTGCTCCTTTCCGGACCCTGTCGCCCACCTCAACATAAATCTTATCCACTCTGCCGGGTGTTGAGGGTGCCATATTGACCTCCTCATATGCCTGTATTGTTGCGGTATAGTCAACTGTCCTTGATATCTTTGTCAGTGCCACTGTCATTACCCTGACAGGTATTGCCTTGACGGAATCAGCTGCGCCAGAGACGGCAGACCCGCTCTGATTGTCCTTCGGGGCACACGATGCGAGCAGAATGCCGCCGGCAAGGATCATTGAAAAAATTTTGCGATTCATTGTATTGTGTTATTTGTGTTTGTTTTTACAGTTTATTCATCAGTTTGTCAAAAGCCACCTTGGTCTGAAGCAGGTTCATAAGTGCGGTGATATAGTTGTTTTGTGCCGTCAGGTAATTATTGTTAGCCTGAGTAAGGTCCAGACTTGATGCAATCCCCTGGTTATATTTATTCTGAAAGCTCGAGAGCACCCTGCCAGCTATCTCAATATTGGATTTCTGACTTTTATACTGCTCGTTTGCATTGAGCAGGTTATACCTGAGTTGTTTCTCCTGTGTAAGAAGTTGTTCTGAGATCATTGACCGTGTATTCTGTGCTTTCTCAACATTGATCTTCGCTTTACTTATTTTAGTGCTTCTCAGGCCTGAAGAGAAGATCGGCACCTGCAACTGAAAAGTGACTGCCGAGTACGGGTAATATTGCATATGCCCGATCTTGTCACCCATACCTGTCCTGTTATAATAGATGGTACCTGCAATTCCAGGCAGTACAGATGCTTTTGCACTCCTGAGTGAGAGTTCTGACATCATCAGCTGGCTCTCCATGATCTTATAACTTATATTATCCTCTATATTGAATTCTTCAGCTATCAGCTCCTCTACGTCAATCCTGCCAATTATATCATCGAGAGTCTCTGTGAGGGTAATATCAGTCCCCATGCTTACCCCGAGAAGGAACCTGAGCATATTGTAGTTCACCTCCAGTGATCGTAACATCGAGGACCTGGAATTTTCAAGCATAGTTACGCTTGACTGCATCTGGTCTACATCTGTTGCTTCGGCCATACCTACACTGTACATTGCCTTCGTTGATGCCAGTATGTCATTCAGGTTTTCAAGGTTCTGATCGATGACATTCATCGTTTCTTTCAGTGTAAGGATCAGATAATATACATTAATCACGTTCTCCTTAGTCTCAAGGGTAGTCTGTGTCAATCCCTGCCGGGCAAGTGTAACCGCCAGCTTTGAGGTCTGTATGCCGACCAGCCAGGGTGCGTTAAAAACCAGGCCCGAAGCAGCAACGCCAGCAGAAGCGTCATACTGCGTTCCAAACTTAATAGGGGTCGGAACACCTCCAAAATCAATGATCCTTGTCATGATAGCCAGGTTATTGGATATGGAAGCTGTCCCTTCTATTGAAGGCAACCCCGTTGCCAGAGCTTCCCACACACCCTTCTCAGACGCCAGGAGGTCATACCTGGCAGAAGCAACACTCCTGTTGTTGTCGAGGGCATAACTTACCGCCTGGTCAACTGTCAGCGACAGTGACGACGGCGTATCCTGAGCGTTCAGGCCTGCACCTGCAACAAAAAGGATAGTAATAATAAAACCAATCAATCTTTTCATAGTCTATAATGCTGTTTTACTGTTTTTCATTTAAAATCTGCTTTTTATAAATCCTGCTGCATCTCATCAATAATTTTAATGCCTTCTGTGGTTGAAATCCCACGCATATAAGGTATCATTATGTTATTCATCAGCTCTTGTTTAGGAAATCTCTCCGGAGAAAATACATTCTGGTCACCTGACAGGTTACCAAGTGCAGCAAACGTTCTGCTTATAATGTCAATATTGATATCACTGCGGAACAGACCCTGCTCAATGCCCTTCCTCAAAATTTTTGCAGCACCTTCATAATTGGGGTTCTCACACTTCTCCGTGAGACGGCTGAGCACTGCACTGTGATATTTTCTCAGGTCCAGCTCCATCAGAGGATTCGAAAGCGCCACATGATCCCTCCCGATCCTTATCATTGAAAAGACCGCGGCTATTACGTTCGGAGAGGTCAGCAGCAACTCCTCCAGTTTCTCCCTCTGCTTGTCTATCATTGAATCGATGACTGCATACAGGAGGGCATCCTTATCATTAAACCGCTCGTAAATAGTACGTTTGGATATACCCAGGTGGTTTGCAATCATATCCATGGTAACGGCTTTAATGCCATAAATGCGGAACAGCTCTGCTGCACCTCCTATAATTCTGGCATCATATTCCTCCAACTGAATCATAATATTTTTCTAAATCCGGCGCAATATTCAGAAAACTTTATGAGTTTTCCAAGTTTTTTCTGTTCATAATATGAAATATTTCGCCGGACAGCCGGAAATCGCCGGTGAATGGCGCAAAAGTAAGATGGCTGATTTAATGAATTTAGAACCTGACCGTCCCGGCCTCACGACTGCACGGCTGCAAGACCGCAAGTTGAGGAGTGTAACGACGAACCGAAACGCCAGTTGGCGGTGAGCTCGCCGAAGGCAAATCCCGATAACGAAGTGTATCGGGAACCGCAAGACTTATGACCCTCAGACCTTCAGACACCAGACCTTCAGACCTCAGACCTTCAGACCTCATTTGTCGCGCAACGACAAAGACTTCTACCTGTACAGGTACAGTGTACCGCGATATTCACGGCCCTGGTATTCGACATCGTCATACCCCACGGCCCGCAGGATATAGTAATAGGCACCCGGACCCGCCTGGCGTTCAGAATTGTTTATCTTTCCGTCCCATCCCTGCCAGTCCTGCAGCTCCTCTCCTTTACCCTGGTAGTAATAAACCCGGTGCCCGCTCTTGGCAAAGATCTGCAGGTTAAGGAATTTCAACGACTTTTTATCAGGCATAAAATAGTCGTTGATGCCGTCGTCATTAGGGGTGAACACATTGGGTATCTGGAGCATAGAGGGAAGGACAGTAATCGTTACCCTGGCTGAGTCCTGGCATGTGAGTTCACTCTCGATAGCCAGCGTAATTGTGTACTCGCCCGGGACATAATAGGTGTGAAACCCCGGGTCGGGCAAGACAGAGACAGAGTCATCCCCGAACTTCCATAGATAGTTCATCGCTCTCACTGAATTGTCAGTGAACGAGACCTTTAGCGGGGCTTCTCCATCAGTCGGCTCGGCAGTGAATTCCGCCTTGACGTGTATGGAAGTATAATCGAATGATGATGTATTTACGCAGCCGAAGCTGTCAGTTACCTCAAGCATGTAACGTACATCTGTCAGCGGAGGGGTGAATGTCACCGGGTCTATTTCAAGGTCAGGATAAGGTATTACTGAGGATGGTGATGATGACCAGAGGTGCCTGACACCGTTGGGCAGTCTTCGTGAAGCATTGTTAGACGGATCGTAATAGTAGAACTGGTCTGGTGCGGCGGTGCCGTCAAGAGCCACATAATCACAGGTATAATGTAGTAGTGCAGCGCCGGCCACCGGCTGGTCGAGACTTACCCAGGCATACAGGTCGGTGTTGTATCCACCCCCGTCACTGATGCTGACCCGGTAACCGCCCTCCACAAGCCCTGAGGCTGTTGATGTCTGCCCGCTGCCGGTCATAACGGGTATTGTATATCCGCCACCCGTTGCATCGTATCTGGTCCAGGTGAATGTGAAAGGTGCCGTACCTCCGGGACTGGCAGCAGTAAGTGCAGCCGTTTCGCCCGGGCTGCTGACACAGAAGATGAATACGGGGTCATGCCTGGCTGTGACCGGGTAGTCGGTCATGCGGACAGCGCTGCTCCCCGGTGCGGTTATCTGCGCACTAAGTGCAAGAGGTAACAGAATGATTATGAGAGCCAGGTACCTTGACACACTTAATAAACGGTTTTACACTGCAAAATGATATGCAAACCTAATAAAAAAATGCCGTTCTTTGGGGCATTAAAATCCGCTTTCTCATTCATGTTTCGCGACTATCTGAAAGAGCTTAACGAGGCACAGCAGGCAGCCGTCGTCAATACTGACGGGCCTGCGATGGTTATTGCCGGTGCAGGCTCGGGCAAGACCAGGGTACTGACCTACCGTGTTGCATACCTGCTTCAAAAGGGCGTGCCTGCCCACCGGATACTTGCCCTTACCTTTACAAATAAGGCCGCCGCAGAGATGAAGGAACGCATAAACAGGATAGTGGGACCGGAAAAGGCAGGGAGCCTCTGGATGGGAACATTCCATTCGATATTCGCAAGGTTCCTCAGGCATGACGGTCACTACCTCGGGTATAAAAGTAATTTCACAATATACGACCAGGACAACACCAGGAGCCTGATACGGACCATCATCAGGGAGATGAGCCTGGATGATTCGCTCTATAAGCCGGCATCTGTAGCAGCCCGTATATCGCACGCAAAAAACAACCTTATCACCGCGCAGCAATACAGCTCGGTAGCGCAGATTCAAGAGTCTGACAAGGCGTCAAGGGTACCCGAGGCCGCCGCAATTTACAGGAATTATGCTGCCAGGTGCTTTAAGGCCAACGCCATGGACTTCGACGACCTGCTGATGAACATCAATATTCTCTTCCGTGACTTCCCCGCTGTGCTTGAAGAATACCGGAACAGGTTCGAGTACGTGCTTGTGGATGAGTACCAGGATACGAACTATGCACAGTACATTATTGTGCATAAACTCTCTGAGAAACACAGGAACCTTTGTGTTGTAGGTGACGATGCTCAGAGCATATACTCATTCCGCGGGGCACGTATAGAGAACATCCTTAACTTCAAAAATGACTATCCCGACTATAGCCTGTTCAAGCTTGAGCAGAACTACCGTTCCACGCAGACTATTGTCAATGCGGCAAACAGCGTCATTGAAAAGAACTCGGGACAGATCAGGAAGACCATCTACTCCAGGAATGAAGAAGGAGACAAGATAAGAGTTGTACAGACCACCATTGACAGTGAGGAGGGAATCGTTACAGCCTCTGACATCCTTGACACACGCATGAGAGAGCGTCTTGACTGGAAAGACTTTGCCATTCTGTACCGCACAAACGCGCAGTCGCGCATCTTCGAGGAGATGCTGCGCAAGCGCAATATACCCTATAAAATATACGGCGGCCAGTCGTTTTATGAGCGTAAGGAGATCAGGGACCTGATAGCCTATCTGAGACTTATCGTCAATCCCGATGATGAGGAAGCTCTCAGGCGCATAATTAATTACCCCCGGAGAGGTATTGGCGACACCACGGTTCAGAAGCTCATGGAGTTAGCCAGGACCCTGGATGTAAGCATCTGGACAATCATTTCATCACCTCAGATGAGCTCCACCTATCTCTCCCCCGCCCTGCGTACCAAGGTAAACATGTTCACGGGCCTCATGATGCCTGTCATGGCAGTAGCCGGAACAGCTACTGCCTATGATCTCGCCAGCGCCATGGCCTCGGCAAGCGGAATCATCACAGACCTGAAGCAGGGACAGGTGCCCGAGGAGATTGACAGGTTGGAGAACCTGCAGGAACTGCTGAACGGCATCAAGGAGTTTACCGAAGCGGCCCTAACCAACGGGGATCCTGCCGACATAGGCACCTGGCTCCAGTCGGTGTCGCTCCTCACCGACCAGGATCTCGAGAAACCCGAAGACAGGGATAAGGTCACCCTGATGACCATTCACTCAGCCAAAGGACTGGAATTTAAATATGTCTACATCGTTGGCCTGGAAGAGAACCTGTTTCCTTCTGCAATGAACCTTTTCAATCCACGTGAACTTGAGGAAGAGCGGCGGCTCTTCTATGTGGCACTCACCAGAGCCTGCCGTCGGGTCACTCTCAGCTACGCGCTTAACAGGTATAAATGGGGTTCTCTTGAGCGAGGCTCGCCCAGCCGGTTCATCGGTGAGATCAACAATGATTACCTGTGGTATCCCCAGACCGGGGGCCGGCCCTTCAGGCAACGCACCGCAGAAGACTCACACCCTGCAGGAGAAAAGAGTGAGTCCTACCGGCTTCCGGCTGCCAGCAGAAATATGACAAGGGTACGTGATGTAAGCAGCTCAGCCATGCCGTCATCAGATAGCAGCCTGGAGAAAGGAGACAGGGTGAGGCATGAGCGTTTTGGCGAAGGCGAAGTGATCTCCATCGAAGGTGAAGCGCCAAACACTACAGCCATGATTGATTTTGCGAGTGCCGGAACAAAAAAACTGCTCCTGCGTTTTGCAAAACTGACAAAACTCCAGGAGTGAGGGTGCCCCTCTCACCTGTAACAGCATAAGTCACCGGCTGACGGCAGGGAAATGCCAGGCCATCTGCCCCACGGGCTTTTGCCGGGTGAAAATCTCTTAAGCCTATTTGCCCATATCCATCTGCATGAGCGAAACGCCTGCGGTTGAGATGGTGTATGAGGCTTTCAGATCTACTTTGGTCACTTCGGATTTAGTGGCCAGTTTGCCTTTCTCATAGGTCTCGGAAGCCATTACCGCTCCTTTGACCGAGGCCATCCCGAAGTTCCGGGGCATGCCCTTCTGGTTCCCGTAGAGCTTCTGGCTGACATGTAACTTCAGCTCTTCGGTGGCCCAGACGTTGGAGACCACCTTTCCTTTATCCTCTGTTATCTCGTACCCTTCACAACGATAGCCACAGATAGTCTTCGTCTCACCTGTTTTTCTGACGGTAACATCGTTTTCCGCCTCCGGCATTTCTCCTTCATCAGCGGAATCGGGTATCGGCATGATCATACCTGTCTTTCCTCCTTCCATGACGGCAAAGGTTATCATAACCTTGTTCACTGCATCTATTATTGCCGTGGCCTGCAGCGACTGCCCTTCATCATCAGTTATGGTTCTGCTCTCCATACCTATGTTGCTGTTGCCGGTGTTGAACCATATCTCTGAATCCATGGTACCTTCAGGTTTGCCTTTATCATAAATTTCGGTCTTCATCTGCATCATTCCGCGGAAATCATAAGACTGGTCGTACTTTGCAGTAACCTTACCTATACCTAGTTTTGTAAGGTCAAAGGAGCCCTCCTGCGCCTGACCGGCAGAAGCTTCTTCGTTCAAAGTATCTTCCTTGCCGGCAGTTGCTTCCCTCTCAAGAGCCTCGTTCAGTTTCTCCCCGAGTTTCTGTTTGAGCTTGCTTCCCAACTGTGCCTCTGCATTGAGAGGTACTAAAAATGCTGCTGCCAGCATAATAATAAATCCTTTATGTGCCATGATAACTAATTTAAATTTTTGGTTGAATCAAAGGTAAACAAAATGGAGCTGCTTCACTATCATCATCTAAAAAAAAGCCCTCCGGCTGACATCCGGCACAGCGGCAGTGGGCTCTTCCGCTATCGTGTTGATAAATGAAGGGAGCCGGCTGATGCACCGGCTCTCTCAATGAAGATTATGAAGTTCAAACAAATGGATGCACTAAAATTATGCTTCAGTATCATCTGCCGGGGCTGCCTCCGGACCCGGTACGCCTTCAACCTGGTAAAGTCCTTTTTCAATCAGTACCGACTGGTACAGGGTTGCGTATGCGCTCCTGACCCACATATCAGCGACAAGTACTCCTATGAAGAAACATATGAAACCGGCGATGAAGATAAAGAATGCTACTACTCCCATCAGGAAAATTGTCCATCCGTGACCCCTTGTAAGCTTCCAGCTCTCCTCGGCAGCCTTTATCGGATCAAGATTCCTGTCCATCACAAGGTAGGGAGTGAATGCCAGCCGGCATGCAATAATTATACCCGGGACAAAAAGGAAAACGATACCTATTCCCACCAGGGCTGTTACGAGCAGGTTGGCAAGAACAATGTTAAGGTAGCTCTTGCTGAAACCTTTTATAAGCATCTCAAAATCAGGGGTGATCTGACGAGCTGACTGCACAAACATCATCTTTGCCCCATACTGGAACACAGGCCTCAGGAGAAGAAAGTAAAGCAATCCGATCAGCCCGAGAAAAGCAGCCGCTACTCCGACAGCCCCGATCTTGAAGAAGTTATCCATGTCAAATGGTATGGATTCAAAGTCAAACGGATCAACCTTAACGTTACCATGACCGAAAATAGACATCGGGCCTGAAATAATGGCCATAACCAATACCACAAGCAACAGTCTGAGAAAATTGTCTGCCATAACCTTCCACCCGGTGCCGTAAGAACCGCTGAAGGAAGGAACATACCTGTACACTCTTTTTGTTTCCATCTTATTAAGCTTTTTACTGTTTGGAAAAATTTTTTTCTGTCGGAACAAATGTATACGCATATACCAGGATGTAATTCATACCTTAGTAGTGAAATTGAAAAATCCTACTTTAGTATTCATTATACTACTTTGGTAGTGATTATTTATCAGCTCTTTACGAAACCGGAAAAATGGAGTTAATCATCCTGATCATATTTTTCTTCTCCGCAGCGATGGCTGCCGGCAGCATTCTCCTGCTCTCAAGACTGCTTGAAGAACACCCGGCTCCCTACATCAGGTCCCTGTTCTACATGTATATCTTCATCTCTGCGTTTGGCTTTTACGGTATATGGGGACAATTTATCATTGTCACTTTTGCCGGCGACAGGCTTGAGCCTGACCTCTTTTCGACCGTATCGGTGGTATCGCTGTTACTTGGATTGCCATTTCTTGTCTTCGGATGGATGATGCTTTTAAGATTTGCCTCCGAAGCTGCCGGTATTACTATGAAGAGCCTCTTTACCCTGATCTTCCTGCTGGTAAACTTCGGTGTAATTGTTGCCCTGGGATTGGTTATCAGGGATATGGAAATGAGCGACGCTCTGCCCTATTTTAAGTATTATTATGCTGTGGCGGCAGTTCTGTTTTCAGTCTCTGCCGGCCTGCTGCTGCTTCAGGGCAGTTCAGCCTCTCCTGGCAGGAATGACAGGACCAATATCGCCGTTGTGATTGTTGCGGGAGCTATTTCTCAGGCTGCCGTCCTGCTGTTGATTCCCCACTCCGTGTGGATGGCTCTTGTGTTTGTCTTCCTGCTGTTTGCGGAGATAACACTACTTCCACTATACCTTACCTATAAGACTGACATCACATCATCCTTCTCTCCTGATCAACTGAACCTGCCCCTTGATATAGAGGAGTTCTTCATAAAACACGACATCTCACCCAGGGAGGCTGAAATAATTGAAGAGATTTGCAGGGGACTGAGTAACCAGGAGATAGCCGACAAGCTCTTCATCACCCTGCAGACAGTAAAAGATCACTCCTCGCGTATCTACATGAAGACTAACGTAAGGAACAGGATGCAGCTCATGGCACTTGTCAGGGCCCTTGAGGTCAGGGGCTAGCTGTCTGCCACTGCCGGGAGAATAATATCAAGAAGATCATTAAGCTTTCTGCCCGGCGGGAAGAGCCTGTATGCCACGGGCCATACCTTCATGAGATACCTGTCCTGCCTGTTTCTTATGACTATTGCCAGTTCATCAGCTTCAATACTGTTATCCGGATCTCCGTAACTGTATCCGGTAATTGCCATGATCTGGGAAAGGTCATTGTACCGGCCCAGGTTCTGTGTCAGGGCATTGAGCTTCTTCTCCAGCGATTTGACCCTTGACGGGCTCAGATGACGGAAATAGCCTGCCTGGTACATGAAGGTCTTTGCCTTCTTCCTGAATTCATGCAGCAGGGCCGGTTTGGGATTATTTCTGCATGCCAAGTATGCTTTAGCAGCAAGACCATAGCTTTTCTCAAGCTCTCCCAGCAGCAGGTTTAAATCCGGCTCTTTCAGGCTGAGGAAGCGCAGCCTGTGTTTAGCCCTCGTGAGCCGGCCGGCAACCTCTGTCACAACTTTTACCTGTACGCCGGCCTCCTCCCACGTAGAGTAGGGCTTCCGGAGAAGTCCCCTCAGCTTCTCATCATCCCGCAGCCTGCGGAAGAGTCCCGGGTTATCCTTCTTAAGGGCCCTGACAGTCTTTCGCATCACATCCGTCTCCCTCCACGATGACAGTATGCGGCCTGTCTCCCGTCCGGCCAGGTACTCCCTCCTGTAGACCTTTTCATCCAGAAGAGGTCTTACCAGCCTGACAGCAGCACGGTGCTTCTTCATCATCACCCGGATGTCATGAATGGCCGCCCCGTCTGGCAAAGGCTGCCGGCCAAGAAGCTCCAGGGAACCGGAAATAAGGTCAGCCATCGATGTTTTAATGTCCCTGATATTTCTGATATCGCCGGATTGCATAATCAAAATATTTGTACATCATAAAATTACACAATTGTGCCGGAACCGCGGTAGGAAATAACCGGTAAGAGCCTGCTGCACACATGATCATTAACCCGGGTATATAACATTTTAACAATTTTGTAACTCAGTTGCCAATAACTCATGCTGTCAAATAGTTATCCACATAGTAAAGTGAGAATAAAACTTTCAGGCAGATGATCTTCAATAATGTTTATGTCTGATAAACATGCCGGTTTCATATCTTTGATATATAATTATCATAATTAACCTCACCGGAACAAATGAGCAAGAACAGCAAGCCATTTAAAATAGGTATCCTTACGGCAGGTGGCGACTGTCCGGGTATCAATGCAGCCATCAGGGGCGTCGGTAAGACAGCCATCGTTAAGTACGGCATGAAAGTCATCGGCATCAGCGACGGTTTTGCAGGACTGATACATAAGGAGTATTTCGAACTGACCGAAAGCCACCTTTCCGGTATCCTGACCCTTGGCGGCACCATCCTGGGCACCTCGCGTGAGAAACCTTTCAAGAGCAGCGGGAAAAAGAAGGATGAGATGCGTAAGCCTATGCTCATCAAAGAACACTATGAACAGATGGGGCTTGATTGTCTTGTCTGTATCGGCGGCAACGGCACCATGAAGACAGCATACATGCTGTCAGAGGAGGGTCTGAATGTCGTCGGTGTGCCAAAGACTATTGACAACGACATCTGGGGAACGGACATGACATTCGGTTTCGATTCGGCAATGAATATCGCTACAGAGGCCATTGACAGATTACACTCAACAGCCAACTCCCATAAAAGGATAATGGTTATCGAGATTATGGGCCACAATGCCGGTTGGCTGGCGCTTTACTCCGGGATGGCAGGAGGAGGCGATGTAATACTTATACCTGAGATTCCCCATGACGAAGATGTAATTATGGACTATCTGCAGAAACGGGCCGAAAACAACAAACCATACTCCATAGTGGTTGTTGCTGAAGGCATTAAGGTTCCTGACGGGGAGGAATCCCCGGGACGTTATCTGGCCAGGAAGATACAGGAGGTCACCGGGCTCGAAACAAGAGAGACAGTTCTTGGTTATATACAGAGAGGCGGGTCTCCATCACCCATGGACCGTATACTGGCATCAAGGTTCGGAGCGGCAGCCGCCAACCTTATTGCCGCGAAAGACTTTGGCAGGATGGTGGCACAGTGTAACGGCGAGATAACCTCCGTCAGGCTGTCGGAAACAGCCGGCAGGACCAAGCTTGTCAGCAAGGATGACCCGATGGTCAGGCAGGCCAGGGAGATGGGGACATGTTTCGGGGCATAATAAGTAAACAGCAGATGAAACAATCAGAAAAAAGCGAAGAAAAGAGGCTCAGGCTTATTTTTATCAGACACGCAAGGGCGGAAGAACAGACACCAGAGATATCCGACTACGAACGGTCATTGACAACCAGGGGCAAGCTTCATTCCAGGCTCATGGCTCAGATACTGAAATCCAAGGGAGAAAGCCCCGGTAAGGTTATAAGCAGCCCTGCCTTTCGTGCACTGGAGACAGCGCTGATATTTTGCCGGGAATTTGCAATAGCCCCGGGGTCAGTTGACATATGCCCGGAACTATATACAGGGCTTGATCCCGATGAATATGTCCCGTTCATAAGGAGGCAGAGCGATGAAGCAGGTACAATAACCATTGTCGGGCATAACCCCCTCATAACCGATATGGCTGTATTCTTTGCCGCAGATGAGCCAACCGATCTGCCAAAGACAGGTATCTTCTGCGTCTCCTTCAGCGCCGGCAGATGGTCTGAAGTAGAACCTGACAGCGGCACCACAGAATACTTCCTCACACCAAAAAAACATCTATGACAAGGGCTTATATCCCGAAAGAGATAAGCTGGCTTTCCTTCAATGAGAGAGTGTTGCAGGAGGCGGAAAACAGTGAGGTGCCGCTTCTTGAGCGATTTAACTTTCTGGGTATATATTCCAATAACCTCGATGAGTATTTCAGGGTCCGCGTGGCTACCCTGAAGAGACTGTCACTCTTCGGCAGCAAATCAAAAAGCATCCTCGGATACAGTCCCAAGGCAACCCTGAAGACTATACAGGAAACAGTCCTCTCCCAGAATGAACGGTTTGAAAGAACCTATGCCGATCTTCAGAGTGAGTTGCGGAAACGTAAGATTCATTTCGTCAATGAGGAACATCTCAACGCTTCCCAGACCGCCTATGTGAGACACTTTTTCCACAAGGAGGTAAGATCGAGGCTTATGCCGCTGATCATCAGCAAGGAGAACACCCTCCCCAACCTGACAGATGATGCAATATATTTTGCCATCCGTTTAAAGAACACTGTCTCCGGCAAAAAGAGGTTTGCCCTTCTTGAGGTTCCCGGTCCCGATATCCTGCCCAGGTTCGTCTTACTGCCCGAGGAGAAGGGAATCAAGTATGTGATCTTTCTGGATGATGTTATAAGATGGGGTCTGAAGGAGATATTCTACATCCTTCCATTCGATGAGATAACGGCTTACACTATAAAGCTCACCAAGGATGCCGAACTGGACATAACTGATGATATCTCCGAGAGCTATATCGAAAAACTGTCGAAGAGCCTCCAGCAGCGTAAGAAGGGTACGCCTGTCAGATTCGTATATGACAGGACCATGCCTGCCGACCTCCTCAAGACTGTCACCAGGAAGCTGAATCTCAGGCCGGAAGATGTACAGATGCCAGGCGACAGGTATCACAACTTCAAGGATTTCACGAAATTCATCGAGATTGAAGGTGAAGGACTGAGCTACCGGAAACTAACGCCGGTGAGACACAGGGACATCCAGTATGGCAAAAGTATTCTGTCAGTCATTAAAAAGAGGGATGTCATGTTCTATTTCCCCTATCATCCTTATGACCATTTCATTGATCTTCTGAGAGAAGCGTCAATTGATCCCTATGTCACTTCAATCCATATAACGCTTTACAGGCTTGCACGCAACTCAAGCGTTATAAATGCCCTGATGAATGCCGCCAGGAACGGCAAGAGCGTCACCACCGTAGTGGAGCTGCAGGCTCGCTTCGATGAGGAGGCGAATATATTATGGGGCAACAAGCTGCTTGAAGAGGGTGTGAAGGTTATTTACGGCGTACCAGGACTGAAAGTCCATGCAAAGCTGTGCCTGATAACACGTGTCAAGGGTGATATCACTCAACGGTATGCTGCTGTTGGTACCGGCAATTTCAACGAGGAGACGGCAAGGATATATACTGATCACCTGCTGCTGACGTCAGAAAAGAAGATCACCAACGAGGTTCTCAAGGCCTTCAACTTCTTCCTCGCCAACTACCGGAAAGATAAATTCTACCATCTGCTGGTTTCTCCGTTCGGCCTCCGGAATAAGATGGTGATGCTTATTGAGAATGAAATAAGAAATGCCAGGGCCGGAAAAGAGGCTTACATCAATATTAAGATCAACAACCTTACCGACGGGGAGATGATCTCCAAGCTATATAAGGCTGCCGATGCTGGCGTAACCATAAGACTGATTGTCAGGGGTATGTTCTCGATGGCACCGGGAGCAAACGGGGTCAGCGATAATATCAGGGCTATAGGCATCGTGGACAGGTACCTCGAACATTCCAGGTTTCTTATTTTCTGTAACGGCGGTGATGAGCTTGTATATTTTACCTCCGCCGACATAATGCCCCGTAACCTTGACCGCAGGATTGAAGTAACCTGTCCGGTATGGGATCCTTCGATCAGGAAGGAGATTAAAGACGTATTCGATATCCAGTGGAAGGATAACGTTAAAGCCCGCATACTCGACGACACGTTATCGAACAGGCTGGTTGACCCGGGGGACAGCAAGCCCCTCAGGTCCCAGACAGAGATACACAGTTATATCACCAGGGTTAATTCACGGTCTCAGGAGACCACACAGGAATGAACCGCGGGGCTCTGCGGAACCTTGTTCCTGACTCATAAGCATAAGCCAGGCCTATCAGCACAGGTTCGCTCCATGCCCTTCCGAAAAATGAGATACCTACAGGCAGTCCGTCAACGAAACCCATAGGCACAGTTATGTTGGGATAGCCGGATATGGCAGCCGGGGATGAACTGCTGACAGTGTAAGAGTCACCGTTAATAAGATCGGTTTTCCAGGCCGGAGAGCCGGTAGGCGCTATAAACGCATCCAGATTATTATCATCCATGACACGGTCAATGCCCTGATCCCTGACAAGACAGAGCATCTTGCTGACTATAGCTGAGAACTCAGGCGAATCGACGGGACCCTTCCCTGCTGCCTCAAGCAGTAGCTCCTGGTCGAAGTAACGGAGCTCAACGCTGTCGCTTTTATTGAACCCGATGAGCTCTTCAACATTCTTTACCGGGGCGTTTTCGCCCAGGGAGGCGAAGTATTTATTCAGGCCGTCTTTAAACTCGTACAGCATCACCTCGAACGAGAGCGAGCCGGCTGCCCTGTCGTAGATTTTATCTATCTCTATCACCTCGGCACCCTGGCTGCGGATATAGTCAACAGCATGCTGCATCAGGGTGTCTACCTTGTAGTGCTGACCCCTGGCCGAGGTATACCATCCTATCCTCTTCCCTTTCAGTGCATCCTCCTTCAGAAATGGCGTATAGTCGGTAAGATACTTCCCCTCCGATGCTGCTGTCTTGCTGTCAGATGGATCGATACCTGTAAGCGCCCCGAGAGCTGTTGCAGCGTCACGCACACTACGGGCCATAGGTCCGGGGGTGTCCTGGGTGAAGGAGATAGGCACTATCCCGCTGCGACTGAGGAGCCCGACAGTAGGTTTGATACCTACTATACCGTTGGCTGTCGAGGGACATACTATGGAACCGTTCGTCTCGGTTCCTATGGCAATCATGCACAGGTTGGCAGAGACGGCCACGCCTGAGCCTGAACTGGAGCCGCATGGGTTACGGTCGAGTATATAGGGATTCTTTGTCTGCCCTCCGGCACCGCTCCATCCGCTGGTAGAGAGGTTACCCCGGAAGTTGGCCCACTCGCTGAGGTTGGCCTTTCCAATGATCACCGCACCTGCATCACGTAACTTCTGCGCCACGAAACTGTCTTTCAGAGGGTGTGATCCGCTCAGTGCCCGTGAGCCTGCTGTGGTAGCCATCCGGTCATGGGTGTCGATGTTATCCTTGAGCAACACCGGGACTCCATGCATCGGTCCTCGCTGTTTGCCATCCCTCAGCTCTGTGTCAAGCTGCTCAGCTATAGCCAGGGCATCCGGATTTACCTCGATGACGGCGTTGAGCATCGGACCGTCGTCATCAACAGCTGCAATGCGGTCAAGATAAGCCTGAACCACCTCAGTGACGGTAAAATCCCCATCTGCATATCCCTGCTGCAGTTTTTCAATGGTAAATTCCTCAAAAGGAAAAGTGCCGGCGGCATTACTGTCTTTACGTGAGTCAGTCACACAGGAAAATGTTCCTAGTAATATTAGTACAGTAAGAGCGTGGATAAGATTTGCTTTCATCTGGTTAGGTGTTAGTATGAATTCGAATACCTGACGGGCGGGTTTATCAAATGTAATCAATATTCCATAAAAATGATAACCTGCCCGTTTTCAAATTCTATCCTGAAGGAGTTACCTATGGCTTCATTAAGCGTACCGCACCACCAGCTTGCCAGCCTGAGGTTTTGCAACGGGTAACGCAGACCTGACGAGGTGATGGCGAGGGAGGGATCGGGGCTGAACAACGATATCTGCTGACCGGGAACGGAATCCAGGGTGACACTGTGGTCAAATACCCTGAACGAGCCGGTGTCGGTGAGCATGGTGGCATTAATGTCCCGGCTGTAATCGGCCAGAAGCGATATATTACCCAGCGTATGATCTTCACGTATGCCTGTCGCACCAAGGATGAAAACCTCCATTATATCACGGGAGATACACCACCGGACAGCCTTGGTAAGATCATTGGTCTCCTGGTCAGGATCATGAAAGAGAATACTCTCATATCTTCTCTTTAATGTTTCGGAGACCGAATCGAGATCTCCGATGATGACACCGGGGTCAAGGCCATGGGCTACCAGCTTTTCTGCGGCGCCGTCACAACAGACGATAAGTTCAGCCTCACGGAGGCACGTTAACGGCACCTCATGGTCCGGGAAATTGCCGTTGGCAAGTATTACTGTTTTCATAGTTTTTTTTGTCGCTTCGCTCTGTCTGAAGTCTGAAGGTCTGATGTCTGAAGGTCTGAAGGTCTGAAGTCTGAAGGTCTGAAGGAACCTTAACTTTTTACCTTAGGCTTTTCTTTACCCCAGGATACAACACCAATTACAGCCATCACGAAATATACAAAGAAAAGTATTGCCGTAGGAACCATTCCTGACAGCAGGTATACGATCACAGCTATGGCATTTGCCAGTATCCATACATACCACTGTTCAATATACTTCCTGGTGAGCATCCATGTGGCCACTACCGAGAGTGAAGCTATCAGTCCGTCCCAGACAGGCAAGGGTGAATCAGTCCACCTGCCGAGTACAAACCACAATACTCCCGTTATCGCCACAGCTGCTACAGTGCACCAAACAGCCGTGACCCTTCCAATCCTTTTAACATCCGTCTCATTTTCAGACGTATTCATGCCTGAAGAAGTGCCGGCACCGTCAGCCGGGGCTTCCTCTACCTTATTGGAAGCATGCCACCAGTACCAGCCGTAAATGCTTATTACCAGGTAATAACCCTGCAAACCCATATTTGCATAGAATCCACTGTGTCCGAAGACGTAGATATAAACAGCTGATGTTATTATGCCCAGGGGCCATAGAAGAATATTCCTTTTTATCTCGAGGATGACATAAAGGATTCCGGTTACAGCTCCGAAGACCTCAATGATATTTTCTGAAAGCCAGTCTGTCATCATCAGAAAGATAGGGAGATGGCAGCTGTATAGTTTATCCCTGCCTGCGGAAAAAAGTAGGCCCAGGTCTGTTCATTTCCATCTTCGGTCCACATACCGCCGTAGGCATTGTTCTCGTACATGGTATTGAAGAGATTGTTTACCAGGAACCGCAGCATCAGTTCACCTTTGCTCTTCATGTCTATCCGGTATCCGGCAGAGATGTTACTGATGAAATAGGGATTGATGATCCGGTCCCGGCTCATTGTGTTATCAAAATATTGCTTCCCCACATATTTACCGGTAAGCCGAAGGGAAAGCCGGTCTGCCGGGTTTACTTCCAGCTCTGCCGATCCTGTGATACGGGGGGAATAGGCAATGTCAACCACACCAAGATCCCTGTAGAGATATTCCTCGCTCCAGTCCGAAGTGTTGTAATTGAAGTAGTAGGATCTGAAATCTTTTATCCGGCTCCGGCTCAGGGTGAGGTTCATATTCAGCGCTGCCAGATGTGACGGTCTGTAACTCCCGGCGAACTCTATACCTGCCCTGTAACTTGCAGGGACATTGGTCATTATTGAATATCCTGTGCTGCTTATACGCCCTGTAGGAACAAGCTGGTTGTAATAGTTCATATAATAGATATTTACACTCATGACAGCCCTGGTGTTCCTGAATGAATACCCTCCCTCAAAATCAGTCAGTCTCTCCGGTTCGGGTGTAGCCTCCGGATCACCTGCAGCTTCCTTGTAATCAGCCCGTGTCGGTTCCCGATGGGCCACGGCTGCTGAAACAAATGCCTCGCTGCCGCTGCCGTTGCTCCAGAAGAAGCCTGCCTTAGGATTAAAAAAGAGGAAACTGTGACTGGCAGAGAGGTCCTTCATGTCACTGTCCGGCCCGGTAAACCTATAGTTGATGTGCCTTAACTGCATGTCAAGGAAGGCATTCAGGCTACCTGTTATGACGGCGTTTACCTTGCCGTAAATGTTAAACTCATCCTTCAGGCCGTTATTCCTGTACCACTCGTGGTCAGGAAGCACACTGCCAGGGTATTCCATCCATTTTATCCTCCCGAAATGGTCTCCATCGTACCTGTTCACTGCACCCCCGAATGTCCATTCGGCTGTAGTGCCTTCCTTTATAAGCGACCACACGGCACCGTAAAACAGGTTGTCAAGCCATTTACGCTGCACGATGTCCGTTGAAGTGACCTCCGGAACATAATTGAGAAGATCGGACAGACCGTACTCAGCAGGATCCACGCCGCTCTTCTGCTCTTCATAGAAGCCGCTTCCGGATGTCAGGTGCAACCCGGTATTCAGGACAAGGCGGCCTGAAAAGAGGTGTGTATAGAAGAGGTGATAGTGATTCTGATCATAGATATCTTTTTCGTCCTCGTAATAATGAACCTGCCCGTTGCTGTCTGTGTATTCTCCCGCAGGGTTATATCTCCTGTCGTATGGAAGTACCTCGGCCGGCACACCCCACCAGCTGATCCCTGTTCGCTCACTGCCTGTGATCACATTGAACCGTATCATATCCGATGGTGCCGACCACGTCCCTGAGATCATGGCCGACCTGATATCGGTACCGCTATGATCTATAAATCCGTCGCTATGTATCTGCGAGCCCCTGACCATCATGTTAAACCTCTCACCAATCATTCCTGTCCATGCTTTTGCCGACATCCTGGAGGTGTTGAACGAACCATATGACAACTCTGCTCCTGCACCTGCTGTCAGAGGTATTGTCATACTGCTTATGTTAACCGAGGCTCCGAATGCTCCGGCACCATTGGTGGAGGTTCCAACCCCTCTCTGTATCTGTATGCTGCCTGTTGATGCAGCCAGGTCAGGCAGGTCAACCCAGAACACCTGTTGTGATTCTGAGTCGTTAAGCGGTATACCGTCCAGTGTGATGTTGATCCTGCTGGCATCGGTTCCGCGTATGCGCAGAGAGGTATAGCCTATGCCGTTCCCGGCATCAGAGGTCTCAACAACCGAGGGAGTGAGTGACAGAAGGTAGGGCATGTCTCGTGTCATATCGCGCTCTCTCAGCTCACCGGCGTCCACTGTGCTGTGCGCCATGGGTGTGCGGCTGCCGGCACGGCTGCCCTTGACTATCACCTCCCCGGCAAGAAAAAGAGCCTCTTTCATTGATACGTCAGCAGTGGCAGACCCTGTGACAACCACCACCGTATCATATGTCCTGTAGCCTGTGAAGCTTATACTGAGGTCATAGGTGCCATCACGCAATCCGCGCAGCATATACCTTCCGTCATTATCAGCTGCAACCCCGGTGCGGAGGCTGTCAATGACAACAGACGCACCCGCCATAGGTTTTCCTGACTCATCGGTAATTCTTCCGGTGATAGTTCCGCCGGTACGCTGCCCGGACAGCATGCCTGCCGTTACGATCACCAGAGCCGTTAGCAATAAAACCTTTCTCATCATCACACAAATATTAAACAATCAACATTAGAAGTGAGGGTGTTCAGACAAGACGGAAATGATTACTCTTTTTCCCTACGCCGGCATTACCCGGATCAGGTTTTAAGGGTATGATCTCAGCCTGTTCAGTAAGGCACCCCAAAAATTGACAGCACAAATATACAACAGATAAACATAAAAAGCCAGATTTCATAACCGGAGCCATGAAATCTCTCTAATTTGTATCTTTGTCCCAGGGAAGAATAAACAAAATGGATGACATACTGAAAAAGCTTAGATACGGCGAACAGGAGAGGATAGCTGTCCTCAATGCTCCCGTTGAGTTCAGGGAGAGGATAGCCGGCCTGTTGCCTGATGTACAGATTGACACGGAGATCAATGCCCGCTTTCTATATGACTTCATGATCGCCTTCACCCCTGTCCTGACCGATGTCGAGAGGCTTGGGCCGGCTTGCATACATAACCTGAGCAACGACGGCAAACTGTGGATGGCATACCCTAAGGGCAAATCACGCAGGTATACTTCCGATATAAGCCGTGACAGGGGCTGGCAGACTGTGGAAGAGACAGGCTTCAGGCGCGTCAGCCAGGTAGCCATCGACACAGACTGGTCAGCACTGCGTTTCAGGAACGCCAGGTATGTAAAATCAGGGAAATAATCGTCCGGATGAAGAAGTTGCTTCTGATGGTAATTTTTGCTTTGCTGCTGATATCATGTGGCAGGCATAAGGAGACGGAGTTCTTCGCCGGCAGTGTCAGGTTCCCGGTACAGCCTAACCTTGGGGTGAAGGAGGCAATGGCAGCCAGGGTTGTGCCTCACCCCCGCCAGCTTGAATGGCAGAATCTTGAGATGACTGCCTTCATCCATTTCTCAATAAATACTTTTACAGATCAGGAATGGGGTAACGGGAAAGAATCACCGGAAATTTTCAATCCCACCTCCCTGGATGCTGAACAGTGGGTGAAAGTACTCTCCGATGCAGGAATGAAGATGGTCATCATCACTGCCAAGCATCATGACGGATTTTGCCTCTGGCCGACAAAAACGACAACCCATTCGGTTGCATCCAGCCCATGGAAGAACGGTGGCGGTGATGTGATCAGGGAACTGAAGGATGCGTGTGACAAATACGGGATGCGGTTCGGTGTCTATCTCTCGCCATGGGACCGTAATGCAGAGTGTTATGGTGACTCAGCCTCCTATAACAGTTTTTTTATGGAGCAGCTGACTGAACTGCTGACATGGTACGGGGAGGTGGATGAGGTATGGTTTGACGGAGCCAACGGCGAAGGGCCCAATGGCCGCCGGCAGGTTTATGACTGGCAGTCTTATTATGACCTCATCAGGAGACTGCAGCCGGAGGCTGTCACTGCCATTATGGGTGAAGATGTGAGATGGGTCGGAACAGAGACCGGGTATGGCCGCGAGACAGAATGGAGTGTGACAGTACTTGCCCCGGGGGGTACACCGGACAGCCGTGCCATAAATGACTCACTGGGATTAAGCCCGATGTCCGAGGACCTGGGCAGCAGCAGCCTGCTGCGGAAAGCCGGCGCCGTATACTGGTATCCTGCGGAGGTGGACGTATCGATACGCCCCGGATGGTTCTGGCACGCAGACGAGGATAGTCTTGTCAAGAGCGTGGATCAGCTGGCAGAAATCTATCTTAGCTCGGTGGGACGTAACGCCGTGCTGCTCCTTAACGTGCCGCCTGACAGCCGGGGGCTTATCACCGATAATGACATAAACAGCCTGACAGGCCTGAAAAAGTGGATAGACGACCTATATGACAATGACCTGCTCAACGGTGCAAGGCCTTATGGCACAACTGCATTCGCTGCCATCGACGGAGATAACAGTACCTCATGGAGTCCTCAGCAAAACAGGGTAGCCTCATTTGTTCCTGCCATAGCAGCTACCTTTAACGTTGCCATGCTCCAGGAAGATATCAGCAAAGGCCAGAGAGTAGAGAAATTCGTTATTGAAGCTCTGTCAGAATCACGCTGGGATACCATAGCTGCCGGCACCACCATAGGGTACAAAAGACTGTTAAGGTTTCCCGAGGTCAGGGCTGACGAAATAAGACTCACAATAGTCTCTGCCAGAGCTACTCCGCATATCAGCACATTTGCACTGTATCATGCCGAATAATTGGTACGGTTATTGTATCTGACTCTTAGCAATAAATACCATCAGAGTCATGAAACGATCAATTATATCAGCCATGTTAGTGCTGCTGACGTTGGCAGCGATGGCACAGACAAAGGTTCCGCTCACCAGGGAGGAGAAAAAGGTCATGAGAGCGGAAAAAAAGAAACAGACAGAAGCTATGCTTTCACAGGTCACGGCCGATGCACTCCGTTCGGGATGCTTCGTGCTCAAGGCAGACCAGGTAAGGGGACGTGTAGGATATACAATAAATGTAAACCCCACAATTAATTTCGTTGCAGTGGAAGGGCAGGACGCCTATGTCCAGCTTGCCTCCTCATCCGGAATAGGCTTTAACGGCCTCGGCGGTGTCACCCTGCACGGCAGGATAACATCCCTGGACATTGACCAGGCAAACAAGCATGGAGCATATAACATAATTATGAATACTGTTGGCCCGGGAGGATCACTTACTATCTTCATGAATGTCAGTAAAACGGGCGAGATGGCTTCCGCCACTGTCCGAACCAACTGGGGTAACAGCGTTGACATGAATGGCGTACTCGTTCCCTGGACGGGCACCGGTGCCAAAATATTCAAAGGCAAAGAGACTTTTTAACAAACAAATACTTAATAACTGATTACATTTATGAAAACTCTGAAACTGCTGCTGTTGCTTATGATTTTTATACTTCCGGCATGCAAACTTGACCCGCCATATATGAAGTACGATAATGTGGTGATCTCTATAGACGAACTAACGGTTCCGGAGACGGGCTCGGTAAACGTGCCTCTGAATATATATGCAAACGCCACAGTATATAATAGTTGCTGGTCCGATATCAGTTTCGTATTTAAACAGGATAGTGAGAGTGAAAGTGGCCTGGAATATTTCCTCTACGCAACCGCAGACTTCGAGTCTTTTGGACAATGTCCCGAACTGACAGTAGCAGGAGATACATTGATAACCCTGACACCTGAAACAGCAGGTGATTATATTATTACTGTCTGGACGAGTTCATCGACATATGAGAGGGATACGATTGTGGTGGGCAGTGAGATACCTATAGAGTAACCTATTTGGCGTTGCGTCTCAGTGTATTGGCAAGCCAGTGACGCTGACGCTCCTCCTCAAAGCGGTGAAATATCTCCTTGTTGACATATTTGATTGACTCCACAGTATAGAAAGCACGGGGATTGAATACATTGATCTCGTCAAGAACCTCCTGGATCATGCTTCTCCGCGCAATGATATAAATTACCGCAACCTCACCTTCAATACCCTGTGCCCTGACAGCGGTAACTCCATATCCTTTGCTCCTGAGAGTTTCAATAAGCTGCGTGGCATCCTTGCGGGTAATGACCCGGATCATCTCATGTCCGATGGCCAGCTTCTCTTCAAGCAATATACCAATATAGGTGCCGGTTGCAAACCCTGCTGCATAGGCAAGATAACAGACCCAGTTATCCAGGTTCTGCATAATCCGGCTTATCGCCAGCAACCAGATAAGGATTTCGAAAAAGCCAAATATGGGTGCCATTTTCTTTATCCCCTTGGTTGTAAAAATGATCCTGAGTGTACCGAGCGATACATCCATTATCCTCGCAAAAAAAATAAACAGAGGCAGAAGGAGATATGTAACCAGGTCTGAATTAATGAATTCCATGATATGAATAAACATTTCTGAACTTGTAAAGTTATGACTATTTTTGACAAAGAATACCCAAATGGAAAGCCTTGTGAAATCCTTTAGAATCATTACACTGCTGGCGTTGTTTCTGACTCCTTTTATGACTTTGGCCCAGGACCGGAACCACGTTATGACGCTTCTTTTTGCAGGAGATATTATGGGGCATGATGCCCAGATTGAGGCTGCCCGTGACGATTCGACCGGAGCATACAGTTATGACAGTGTTTTCAGGTATATCTCACCTCTTGTTGCATGCGCTGATATTGCTATCGGTAACCTTGAGGTCACCCTCGGAGGGGCTCCCTACAAAGGATATCCGGCCTTCAGTTCACCTGACGCCCTGGCGGAGGCCTGCCGTAATGCGGGATTTGACATTCTTGTCACTGCAAACAATCATGCTGCTGACAGAGGTTCCCGTGGAATAGCCAGAACAATCAGGGTTCTTGACAGTCTTGGCATAAAACATACGGGAACCTGGACTGACAGTCTGGCAAGGGACACGCTGTCTCCGCTGATAATTGATCATGACAGTATCAGTATCGCATTGCTGAGCTATACCTACGGTACCAACGGCATCGTTGTAAAGCCGCCGGCGATAGTCTCCTATATAGATACAGTGATAGCTGCCGACGATATCAGAAAGGCTGCCGTGGCCGATAAGAAGATTGTGTTCATACACTGGGGGACGGAGTATGACTCCCTCCCCTCGCGGCAACAGAAGAGGACAGCTGAAGCGCTACTGAGGAGCGGCGCAGATATTATTATCGGCTCCCATCCTCATGTCCTGCAACCCATGATAGCAGAGAGCGATTCCTCAGGCATTAGATATCCGGTGATCTGGTCAATGGGCAACTTCGTCTCAAACCAGCGCACCAGGAGAAGAGACGGCGGAGCAATGATCCGTCTTGACCTCACCATGAGAGGTGACTCAACCGTCATCTCCAATGCCGGATATGTTCTTACATGGGTCTATACCCCGACAGAAGAAGGTAAACGCAGGTTCTTTGTCCTGCCCTGTGCGGAATTCGAGAACCGTCCGGAATTCTTCCAGTCATCATCCCACTATGACAATATGAAAGTCTTCATCAGGGATGCACGGAGACTGCTTGACAGTCTCAATACCGGACTTAGTGAGATGACATGTGCCGAAGGTGAGTGGATAAAAGTTACCAGGTAAAAAGTATCTCTAAATTAGTATATTTGCAGAGTTTTTAGCTACAGATGGAAGGATCAACACTATTACTTGCCGGTACGGCAGTCACAATCGGGTTTATTCATACACTCGTTGGGCCGGACCATTATCTTCCCTTCATTGTCATGGGAGAAGCACGTGGCTGGACCATCAGGAGGACGATGCTCATTACCTTCCTGTGCGGACTGGGACATGTGCTTAGTTCCGTCGTCGTCGGGTTCATAGGAATAGCTGCCGGGCTGTCACTCTCCAGGCTGGAGTTCTTTGAATCTTTCAGGGGAAACATTGCAGCATGGCTGCTCATTGCTTTCGGCTTAATCTATATGCTTATAAGCCTGCGGGCCCTTTACCGCAGGAAAAAGCACGCCCATCCGCACCATCACCATGACGGGACCGCTCACGAACACGAGCATGACCACTTCAGTGGTCATTCACATGTCCACATATCCGACAGGAAGAACATGACACCCTGGATACTCTTCCTGGTCTTCGTGCTCGGTCCGTGCGAACCCCTGATCCCTCTTGTCATGTATCCGGCTGCCAGCAATAATATCAGCGGGGTGATTCTCGTTTCAATGCTCTTTTCCGTTGTCACAATAGCAACCATGATGACGATAGTGCTGGCTTTCAGACTGGGACTGAGCCGGATAAACCTCAAACCAGTGGAACGGTATGTCAATGTCATAGCAGGCGCAACCATAGCAGTGTCAGGACTTGCCATACAGTTTCTTGGTCTCTGAGATCATTTAGTATAATTAGCTTTGACCAATATTAATCACATGAGTTTCGATTACAATACACAGAGAAAAAGAATGTCCCTGCCGGAATATGGAAGGAACGTTCAGAAAATGATAGAACACGTTAAGACCATTAAAGATCCGGAAGAGAGGAATCAGGCTGCCCGGACAATCATACAGATAATGGGTAACCTCAATCCGAACCTCAGGGAGGTGACAGATTTCAGACATAAGTTATGGGATCATATTATGATAATTGCCGATTTTGACCTTGAGGTTGACTCGCCATACCCTGCCCCTGACCGGAAGAAGCTTGATGCAAAACCAAACAAGGTGCCCTATCATAACGGCGATATCAGGTTTGCTCACTACGGCCATATAGTACCTGCACTGATAGAGGCTGCCTCTGCGATGGAGGACGGGGAGGAGAAAGACTATCTCACCTCGCTTATCCTCAATCAGATGAAGAAAGATTACCTCACATGGAACAAGAGCCAGGTTGCCGATGAAATCATCATCCGTGACCTCACCGAGATATCAGGTAACAGGCTTAAAGTACCTGAGAACTTTAAAATGCCTGATGTGAAAGAACTTATGGCACAGCCAAAGAACAAGACCCAGGGTAGATATCAGGGAAGACAACAGGATAAGTACCAGGGCAGATCAGGCAAGCAGAATAAGAAGAAGCATAAAAACGGGTATTAAATCTTAAAGAACACGACCATGAGTATCACAAATATAACCACCTATGACGCTCCCCTGCCGGGAGGACACTATTCACAGGCAGTTGTTTCAGGTAATGTGATATTTGTCTCGGGCCAGCTACCGGTTGTACCCCTGACCGGTGACAATCTTGCCGGTGACATCAGTGAACAAACCCTGCAGGCCCTGAAGAACCTCCTTAGCATAGTAAAGGCTGCCGGAGGTGATATTTCAACCATCGCGCGTACAACCATCTATACAACCGATGTTAAATACTGGGAAGAGGTCAACAGGGTCTATGCTGACTTCTTCGGTTCATTGCAGCCAGCCAGGTCAATTATTACGGTGGCAGGACTTCACCGGGGGTGCCTGGTAGAGATTGAAGCCGTTGCATTCACACTTTAGTTTGCCACTTTGTCATGTTTGCAGGTATGGCCGGCATTTTGTTATAGGGCCATTAGTAAAGTATTTTTATCATGGTAAAAAAGAAAAGTCACGAAGAGAGGCATAATGAACCCGTGCCCGAACAGGAAATAAAAACAGAACAGGCTGATATTGAAAATGTGGCATTCGGCGAGATAAGTCCCGAAGAAGAACAGGAAGCCGACTCCGGAAGCCAGGCAGAGGAAGAACTGCTGGTGAAGCTGACAGAAATGCAGGACAGATACCTGCGCCTCTCAGCTGAATTTGACAATTACAGGAAGAGGACTTTGCGGGAGAAGATTGAGCTTGCCCAGTCAGGCGGTGAAGGAGTGATAATAAAACTACTGCCAATAATTGACGACTTTGACAGGGCTATGGACTCCATGCGCATCACGGACGACTGTAATGCCGTAAAAGCAGGCCTGGAGCTGATCTACAACAAGATAAACGAATTCCTGAAGCAAAACGACGTAAAGGAGATAGCAGCAGTGAACGAAATTTTCAACAGTGACCTTCATGAAGCTGTCACCAGTATTGCAGTCGGTAATGAGGCTCAGAAAGGTAAAGTAATTGAAGTTACCCAGAAGGGATATACGCTCAAAGATAAAGTGATCCGCTACCCCAAGGTGGTAGTGGGGGAATAAAAGAAAGCTTCTGCACTGAAAGATGTCGAAAAGAGACTACTATGAAGTCCTGGGAGTCAGTAAAGGGGCTTCGAAAGACGAGATAAAAAAGGCTTACCGCAAGCAGGCCCTGAAGTACCATCCCGACAAAAACCCCGGTGACAAGGATGCCGAGGAGAAGTTCAAGGAGGCCGCTGAAGCCTACGAGGTACTGAGCAGTGACGATAAGAGAGCACGGTACGATCAGTTTGGTCATGCCGGCATGAACGGTGGCTTCAACGGCGGCTTTGGTGGCGGAATGACCATGGAGGATATCTTCTCCTCCTTCGGTGATATCTTCGGTGACGCCTTCGGAGGAGCTTTCGGTTCACGCCGGAGCAGCGGACGGACACGCGTCAACAAGGGCACAAACCTCAGACTTAAGGTTAAACTCACTCTTGAAGAATTCGCTCACGGAGCTGAGAAGAAGGTAAGGGTAAGCAAGTACGTTACCTGTAATACATGCCACGGCAGCGGTGCGGCTTCTGACAGCGATGTGACAACATGCTCAGCATGCAAAGGCACCGGACATACCACCAGGGTGATGAATACCATCCTCGGTCAGATGCAGACCACTGCACCCTGTAATGTCTGCGGCGGCGAAGGTAAAGTAATTACCAAAAAATGCCATAAGTGTTACGGAGAAGGCATCACGCAGGCGGAAGAGGTGATTCCTCTCTCGATACCTGCCGGACTGGCACCAGGTATGCAGCTGTCGGTCACCGGCAAAGGAAATGCCGCCCGCAGGGGAGGCATCAATGGTGACCTGATATTGATTATCGACGAGGAACCGCACGACCAGCTACTACGGGAAGGCAATGACCTTATCTATAACCTCTTCATAAGCATCCCCGACGCCATCCTTGGCGCCAACGTGGAGGTGCCGACAGTTGACGGCAAGGTGAGGATAAAAATTGATCCCGGAACACAGGGCGGAAAGATACTGCGCCTGAGAGGCAAAGGACTGCCTGATGTCAACGGATATGGTAAAGGAGACCTGCTTGTCAACGTCAACGTATGGATACCTAAGAACCTTACCCGCGACGAACAGAAGATCATCGAACAGTACCGTAGCTCCTCAACCTTTACACCAAAGCCGGATGCCGATGACAAAGGTTTCTTCGACAGAGTGAAGAATTACTTTTCGTGAGAATATATGAACCCCACCTGCTGGTTGATACGGCTGTCTCACAGTGTATCAACCTTTTTTTATATATTTGAACATCCCGGACTATGGATATAATTGTGGAAAGAAAATGATTCTATTTGAAGCAAAAGACGTGACAAAACGCTTTGCGACCCAGACTGCACTTGACGGTGTCAGCATAAGCGTTCCTGAGCAGAGCATCTACGGATTGCTCGGACCCAACGGAGCGGGAAAGACGACCCTGATCCGTATCATAAACCAGATCACGGCTCCCGACAGCGGAGCCATATTTCTCAACGGCCACCCGGTGAGACCGGAAGACGTGCATAATATCGGGTACCTGCCTGAAGAACGGGGCCTCTATAAGAAAATGAAGGTCGGTGAACAGGCTCTGTACCTTGCACAGCTCAAAGGTCTGAGCCATGCTGAAGCGATGAGGCGACTGAAATACTGGTTCAGGAAACTGGAGATAACCGGCTGGTGGGACAAGAAGGTGGAGGAGCTCTCCAAGGGAATGCAACAGAAAGTGCAATTCGTTACCACAGTGCTTCATGAACCCAAACTGCTTATTTTTGATGAACCGTTTACCGGTTTTGACCCCATAAATGTTAAGCAGATAAAAGATGAAATACTCTTCCTCAGGGAGAGAGGTGCCACAATCATCTTCTCAACACATAATATGAGCTCTGTTGAAGAGCTGTGTGACAACATCTCGCTGATAAACAAGGCTCACACCATTCTCCAGGGCAGTGTCGAAAAGATACGCCGCGACTGGGCAGGAGATGAATATGACGTGGTATTTGCAGGAGAGGTTACACCTTCAGGTAACAACCGGTACTCGGTCGTGAACTCGTCGTTTGAAGGCGGAAAGAGTTCGGTCCATATAAGAGCTGCCGGGACCTCTGATATTAACGAGGTCATCAGGGACATGACCGTCGCCGGGCAGGTTTTGTCATTCAACCCTGCCCTCCCCTCTATGAACGAGATATTTATCAGGGTGGTCGAAACCAAGAATAAGGAAGCTGCAAAAAACTAAGCCATGAACAAGATAACCTTAATTATCCGCAGGGAATACTTAACCAGGGTGCGTAAAAAGTCATTTATAATAATGACGTTACTTACCCCTTTCCTCTTTGCTCTCATCTTCATCATCCCGGCCCTGGTGATGAACAACCAGGACAAGGACTTCAAGAAGATAGCTGTTATCGAGGACGGGTCTGACCTGTTCACCAATGTCATTCCCAACACCAAGGATACGGAATTTGATTACCTGTCGGGCGTTAAGCTCAATGATATCAAAAACACCTTTGCCAGCCAGGGCTATTACGGGGTTCTGTATATCTCTCCGCAGATTGTCACCACGCCTGATGCCGTTCAGCTGATCTCAATGAAGCAGCCCCCCATCGGTCTTCTTGACCATATCTCGGGTTCCCTCGAGAAGGAGATTGAGAAGCAGAAGCTCCTGGCGTATAACATTGAGAACCTTGATGAGATACTGAGGAGCATCAATACAAGTGTAAGAATACAGACGATCAAGATGGATGAGACGGGCAGCGCCAGGGAGACAAGCACGGGGATTTCGATGGCTCTTGCATACATCGGCGGTTTCCTGATGTATATGCTTGTTTTCATGTTCGGCTCAATGGTCATGCGCGGTGTTATCGAGGAGAAGACCAGCCGCATAGTGGAGGTCATAATATCATCTGTCAAGCCTGTCCAGCTGATGATGGGTAAGATCATCGGCGTTGCCCTTGTAGGTCTCACCCAGTTCGCCCTGTGGATAGTACTGACACTGGCCCTCGTGACGGTGGTGAAAACAAACATGCTGCCGGAAGGCGCCATGGAACAGCTGCAGCACATACCACAGAGCTTTGCAGAAGCCGACCAGGGAATGACCGCGATGGATGCTCCGGCCATCACTGATGCACAGCTTACGGAGTTCCAGAAGATTTTTGCAGGTGCCCTTAACCAGCCATGGGGGCTGATCATCCTGAGTTTCGTCTTTTATTTCATCACCGGCTACCTGCTCTATGCCTCGCTCTTTGCCGCCATAGGATCTGCCGTTGATAACGAGACCGAGACACAACAGTTCATGTTGCCGGTTACAATACCAATTCTTCTCGGCCTCTTCGTTGCCATGGGTACGATGCAGAACCCGGAGAGCTCACTTTCATTCTGGTTCTCGATAATTCCTCTGACCTCTCCCATAGTGATGATGGCACGAATTCCTTTTGATGTTCATGGATGGGAAATCGCGCTCTCGATGGGCCTGATGTTACTGACAATTATCGGGACAGTATGGATGGCAGCAAAGATCTACCGTACAGGCATACTCATGTACGGAAAGAAGTCATCGTACAAGGAATTATGGAAGTGGCTTACATATAAAGGATAAACTAACTGCAAAATGCCAAGGATTTTAGTCATCGATGATGAAAAAGCAATCAGGAATACACTGAAAGATGTCCTTGAATATGAGAAATATGAGGTTGATCTTGCCGAGGAAGGTATTTCAGGAATAGAGATGTACTCCCAGGGCCATTATGATGCTGTGCTCTGTGACATCAAAATGGCAAAGATGGACGGTATAGAGGTCCTGCAGAAACTGCAGGAGCTATCGGCTGACGTGCCTGTGATAATGATCTCCGGGCATGGCAACATAGATACGGCCGTCGACTCGATCAAGAAGGGAGCCTTCGATTTCCTTGAGAAACCACTCGACCTCAATCGTCTGCTGATTACCATTCGCAACGCCCTGGAAAGAGGGTCGCTTATCACCCAGACCAAGGTTTTGAAGAAGCAGGTAAGCAGGAAGTATGAGATTGTGGGATCCTCCCCGGCAATAAGGGTCGTCACAGAAATGATAGACAGGGTCGCTCCCACCGAAGCACGGGTGCTTATTACCGGTGCCAACGGTACAGGGAAGGAACTGGTCGCTCATCAGATACACGAGAAGAGCAGCCGCGCCAAAGGGCCTTTTGTGGAGGTCAACTGCGCCGCTATCCCATCAGAGCTCATTGAGAGCGAGCTCTTCGGACATGAAAAAGGATCATTTACCTCAGCCATCAAGCAACGTATCGGTAAGTTTGAACAGGCAAACGGGGGGACAATCTTTCTTGATGAGGTGGGCGACATGAGCCTGGCGGCCCAGGCTAAAGTACTGAGGGCACTGCAGGAAAATAAAATAACACGGGTAGGTTCCGACAGGGACATACAGGTTGACGTGCGGGTGATAGCAGCCACAAACAAGAATATCAGGGAGGAGATTGACCGCAACACCTTCAGGGAAGACCTGTACCACCGTCTGAGTGTCATCCTTATACACGTACCGTCCCTGAATGAGAGAACAGAGGATATACCCCTTCTTGCAGAGCATTTCAATACCCTTATATGCAATGAGTATGGAATGAGCCCGAAGAAGGTGAGCCAGGATGCCATTGCCGAGCTGCAGAAGATAAGATGGACAGGTAATATCAGGGAGTTCCGCAATGTGCTTGAACGCCTTATCATCCTTTGTCCGTCAGAGATAACGGGCAGGGATGTGGTAACTTATGCACATCCTGTGTCCGGCTTCGAAGGATCATGAAAAAGCACATTAATATTATACCGGCTCTCCTGCTTCTGGCAGTTGCCGGAGTTTGCGGTTCCTGCCAAAGAAGTGTCCGGGAAACTGCACCTGTCTCATTCAATGACAACTGGCTCTTCATCAGGCAGGACTCTGCCAATATGGATAAGATCCTTCCCGGGATCATACCTAATCATAAGTGGGAGAATGTTTCCCTTCCACATACGGCATTCATTGAACCGCTTGTCGTGACAGAACAACAATGGACGGGAATATGCTGGTACAAGAAAATGTACAGGGCAGACAGGAAGCAACGTCACAGACATACCGGCTTATTGTTCGACGGGGCGATGAACGATGCCATAATCTATCTCAACGGTGTGGAGATAGCCCGGCATACAGGCGGTTATCTGCCCTTTTATGTTAATCTGACAGATGATCTCCTATACGGTCGCGAGAATGAGATCCTTGTGAGGCTAGACAACAGGGAGAACAAACTCATTCCTCCCGGCAGGCCTCTTGATGAACTTGATTTTCTCTGGTATAGCGGTCTTTACCGTAACATAAGCCTCTTTGTAACAGACAAGCTGCATATAACCTCCCCGTCCGAATCGCAGGCCAGACTCGGCGGCGGCATAATCACCGCAACACCTGAAGTGAGCAGTGAGTCAGCCACGGTCACCGTCTCGGTACATGTGCGCAATGATGACCGTGTGCCAAGATCATTCCGCATGAAGAACACCTTGCTCGATGCAGCCGGAATGGAGGTCGCCACATCACTGTCTGACCTCACGGACCTGGACCCCGGCGCAGGCCAGCGGCTGATAACAAGGATTATTGTGATGAATCCTGCTCTCTGGTCTCCCGACATGCCCTTCCTGTATACCATTAAGACAGAACTGCTTTCGGACAACGGTGCCGTGATCGACAGGCGGGAGACCCGTACAGGCATCAGGTCAATAAAGATCACCCACGACAAGGGACTGGTGTTAAACGGGGAACGGGTAACAGTGACAGGTACCAACAGGCACCAGGAATATCCCTACATAGGGTATGCGCTCTCAGATAATGCAAACTACCGTGACGCTGTAAGGATCAGGGAGGCAGGGTTCAACCTAGTGCGTTCCCCGCGATACCCGCCGGCGCCGGCATTCCTCGATGCCTGCGATGAACTGGGACTGATGGTCGTTGAAGCCATCCCCGGATGCCAATTCCCGGGCGACTCGCTGCTCGTCGATGCAGCCCTGCGTGACACCCGCATGATGTGCCGCCGTGACCGCAACCATCCTTCGGTGATCATGTGGGAAGCATCACTGAATGAGACTGTCATGCCATACAGTCTGCTGAACAGGTTACATGAGACAGTTAAAGCGGAGCTTCCTTTCGGTAACAACTATACCTGCAGCAGGATGGATACCATCAGCGATATCTTCAGCCCGGCCTGGCACGACATAAGTAACCCGGCCCTGAGGAATACTTACTTGAAAAAGAAGCCGGTCTTCATTTGCGAATATGGCAGAAAGGAATACCACGACAGCAAAACCGGTTCCGGCCTGACAGAAGCCGTCAGTGCGGTTCCCCGGGATACCGGCTACGGGGCGATCTGTGCTGAAAATGAACATGAGATGCTTATGCAGGCCAACAACTTCCAGGAAGAACATAATGACAATATGTACGGACCTGGTTTCGGAGATGCCAACTGGCTCATGTTCGATTACAACAGAGGATGCACTGAAGATATTGATGCCTCGGGTATCATGAATATCTTCAGGCTGCCCAGGTTCTCATACTGGTTCTACATGAGCCAGGCAGAAGATAACCCTGTCTGCTTTATTGCCAGCTACAACCTGCCATCGTCAGGGAATATTGTAAAGGTGTACAGTAACGCAGATTCCGTACAGCTATTCCGCAATGATACGCTTATTGCCGTACAGGGTCCTGACCATGATCCCTTCTCTGTGAACCTTAAACACCCTCCATTCACCTTCACCCTGCCGGGATATGCCCCCGGCACACTGAAAGCCACAGGAACAAGACACGGTACCCCGTGCGCCACACATAGTGTCACTACTGCAGGCCCCCCGGTGGCCTTGCGCCTGTCAGTAGACTTCAGTAATAAACCGCTTCAGGCCGATGGCACGGATGTGGCTTTCGTGTACGCCACACTTGTAGATTCTGCAGGAAACACTGTCGTTACAGCTGATTCACCTGTAGAATTTTCAGTAAGAGGGAACGCTGAACTAATAGGTGATAATCCCGTAAATGCCGAAGCAGGTATTGCATCAATATTACTCAGGGCAGGAACAAACCCCGGGAAGATCATGATCAAAGCCACCTCAGAAAAGGCGGCAAAGGCGGAGATAATGACTGTGATCCGCTGACTTTTCACATTGTCTGGTTCCACTCAGAACCTGAAATAGATAAAGGGCTGCAACGCATCCGTACCCACCTTGTAAAGGAGCAGGACTACTATGGTAGCCAGAAGGAACTGCACGACCAGCGGAAGCCTTATGAATAGCCCTCTGTACGCCTCTTTTACCGGGACAGAGAGAAAATGCATGATATATCCCGATACTATCAGGACTATTACAGGCAGATAGGCCATAAGTACCGTGCCATAGTTGCCAGGGGTAAATGAAGAAAATATTTGTGTCAGCATCACACCTGCCTGCTGCATTGTCTCGGCTCTGAAGAAGATCCATGCAAAGCTGATGAAGTTGAAGGTAAGGATGATACCGGCTATACGTGCAAACCGTCTCTTTCTTTTCTCCCTCCTGAAGAGCCAGCGCCAGATCTTGTCAGCAACAAGGGCTATCCCGTGCAAACCACCCCATACCACAAACCTCGTTGCAGCACCATGCCAGAGCCCCCCGAGGAGCATGGTGATCATCAGGTTGATGCCTGTACGGACAGCTCCTTTACGGTTGCCTCCCAATGGTATGTACAGATAATCTTTCAACCACCTTGAAAGTGAGATATGCCATCTCTTCCAGAACTCCCCTATGTTTGACGCCTTATAAGGTGAATTGAAGTTCAGTGGCAACCTGAAGCCCATGAGCAAAGCTACTCCTATAGCTATATCCGTATAGCCTGAGAAATCGCAGTAAATCTGCAGGCCATAGCCATATACCGCCATCAGGTTCTCAAAGCCTGAGAACAGTGCCGGTGTGTCAAAAACCCTGTCGATAAATCCTGATGAGATAATATCAGAGATGAGCATCTTCTTCACCAGTCCCTGAAGGATAAGAAAGAGTCCATGACCGAACTCATTCCTGGTTATGGTGTACTCACCCTTCATCTGCGGCATGAACTCCGAAGCTCTTACTATCGGCCCTGCTACAAGCTGGGGGAAGAAAGTCAGATAGAAAGCAAAGTCAATGAAGCTGGTAACAGGATCCATGCGGCCGCGGTAAACATCTATGCTGTAACTGAGGGCCTGAAAGGTAAAAAAGGATATCCCCACAGGCAAGACTATAGTATTTACGTCAAATGAGGTTCCGAACAGGTTGTTCGACATCGCCGAAAAAATATCATGTGGTACCAGAGAGGTGCCCAGGAGCGAGTTTAATGCTGCTGTAAAGAATCCTGCATATTTGAAATAGGCGAGAAACCCGAGCAGTATCAGAATATTGGAAACCAGCCAGAAACGTTTGCCTGTCCTGGTTCTTGCCTTACCGGTGGCCAGGGCGGTGAGATAAGTCAAAAGGGTTGTAGCCAGCAGAAGGATAATGAAAAGTCCTCCGGCCCGGTAATAGAAGTAGAGGCTTACCATCAGCAACCATGTATGGCACATGGCTCTCTTCCTGTGCATCAATGCGAACCCGGCCATCACCACCAGGAAAAAGAACCAGAAACCAGCTGTAGTGAAGATGAAAGTCTGGTCAGGGTGATATCTCAGGAGTGAAAAGAGCCAGCCTCCCCCTTCGTCCCCTTGATCTCCGGTGCCATCACTGCCGGTATTATCTCCGGCACCTGTTTCCCTCATGCCCGTCTCCTTTATGAGTTGTGATGCAGGTTTCTCCGGTGCCGGAGTATCCTGCACCGCTATCATCTTCACGGAGTCAGTCAAAGCAGGCCGTTCCCCCGATGACAACCGAGCAGTGTTACCGGGAGTAAGCAGGGCGGAATGGATCCTGGCTGCAAGAGTATCAGCTCCTGCATTCGAGAGGTGTGTCAGGTCGTTCGAGGCCAGCGCCGGCTGATGGCCATACCAGTCAATGATCGATCCGGAGCCGCCCATCGATCCCCAGGCATCCCAGAAGAGAACCCCGCATCTTTCCGCAGCGTTCTTCTGGGCATCCCTGATAGCCCTTATATTAGGGAAACGCCTTATAGTGTCGTTTACCCTCAAGGCCATATCGGTAACGCTCACAACGACAACAGGAACACCTCCGGAAGCCTTCTTCAGGAACTCAATCTGTTTTACAAGACCCTCCTCATAATAATGATACTCGGCTCTGACATTTCTCACCACGTTGAGGCCAAATTGCAGGAAGATGATGTCAGGGCCCAGCTTAGGCAATATTTCCTCAAAGCCCGAGATATCAGTCATCACAAACTCGAGTCCCGCGCTGCCCCTTACAGGTACGTTGTCAACGATAACGCCATGGTCGCTTTCGAGGCTCATCGCATAGATGTCAGGTGAATTACAACCTGTAAACTCAATGGTAACATCAGATACGGACGGAAGGGGTACCGCGTATTCCATCGGTCCTTCTCCCATCTGCAACATGGCGAAATCGACAAGGGAGCTGCCGGAACGTATACCTACAAGAACAGTATCGTAATTGTTGCCATAGAATATCCTGAGTTTGTCATATGTCGCAACAGCAGAGTCTGCCCCGGGGACAGGATTGACCTTCACTGTGGCGAAAGAGCGTGCTGACAGGCGTTCGTCCGGGGGAGTAAAACGACAGAGAGCCAGCATCGGACCCAACCTGTTACTTTGAAGAACACCGCTTCTGTAGTCAAGGAGGGTATATCTCTTCCAGTTTGTTGATGATCGTATTACGTATGACCGAGTATACATTACCGGCATGACAGGAGAAAACAGACCGGGTCCTGTTCCTCCCCCTTCCGCCCTCAGCTTCTGCCTGAGCAGGGAAGTCTCACGGTCCCCTTCAACCTGTGAGTCGCCATAAAAGAGTACCCTGACCTGCCTCCCGTCAGCAAGAGAGTCCCTGATTGCTTCAGAAGGCACCCAGGTATCCAGGCCTGTAATACCTGCAATATTCCCGTCAGCCACGGTATTAACTGATTGTGCCGGGAGCGGCTCTGTCTCCTTCAGGGCACGGGCAGCAGTATCGCTGTCAATAAGATCTTGAGAGGCGGTGTCAGTAACTAAAACACTATCAGTATCATGATAGAATGAAGCATCCCTGCCTGAACGTAAATCAAAGATCGGGAGGCTCAGAATAAAGAGTGTCAGAATGACAGTAAGCAGAAAGATCAGTATTCTGCCGGGGCGCATAGTATATTTTTAGTCAGCTTTTTTTCCTAATCCTTAGCTTCTGACCCACCTGTATCCGTGAAGCATCTGATATATTGTTCCATCTAAGTATGTCAGTGGCAGAAACACCGTCAAATTTCCTGGCTATATCCCAGACAGTATCGCCGTACCTGACTGTATAAAGTTCAAATGTGTTATCATCAGGTGCCGGAGAGACGGAAACCGATGAGGTACCGGTGACCGTGGCCGTAACCTTACCCTCCAGTTTTTGCTTGTCTGCAAAGCTCATCGAATTAATCTTCCTGTATCTCTCGGCTTTGGACGGATCTACATAAACGGTAAGCTTCTGTCCTATCCTGATGGTATTCCTGTAGATATTGTTCCAGTACCTCAGCTCGGAGAGACCAACGTCATACCATTCGGAAATAAATCCAAGGTTATCGCCCTCCTTGACAACATAAGTCAGCTGTGTCTTTCCCTTGACATCCGGCGGGCTGTACACCGAATGCTGGGCAGGGCTTGCCTGGCTCACCCTGGCAATATACTGCTCCTGCTTATAACCTGTGATAGTATCTGTCATTGCAATGAAGTCACCAAGCCTGTCGACCGGTAACGTGATGGCAAAAGGCTTGCTCCTGCCGGGCACCAGGCCTGTGCGGTATTGCGGGTTCAGGGCCCTGAGCTCCTCAAGAGGAAGGTTCAGCACTGCCGCTATCTGTTCAAGATGAATATCCCTGGAGACAACTACCGTGTCAACGGCAAGAGGCAGGTTTATCCCGACAGGTCTGATATTGTGGTCACCGTAGTAATTCATGGCATAGGCAGCGGCCACGTACTGCGGTATATATCCACGTGTCTCACGAGGCAGCCGATAGTATATCTCCCAGTAATCCTTACGGTTACCAGACCTGCGTATTGCTTTGTTCACGTTACCCGGACCGCAGTTATATGCGGCAATGACAAGTATCCAGTCATTATAAATCCCATACAGATCCTTCAGGTACCTGGCAGCAGCATGGGTAGCCTTCACCGGATCACGGCGCTCATCCACAACAGAGTTGATGGTCAGCCCGTATGCGCGTCCGGTGCTGTACATGAACTGCCAGAGTCCGGTGGCTCCGACACGGCTCACAGCATTGGGATTGAGCGCTGACTCAATCACAGCCATATATTTCAGCTCAACAGGAAGGCCATAGTAGTCAAAAATATCCTCTATCATGGGGAAATAATACTCCTGCAGCCCAAGCATTACCTGGAACCTGTCAACCTTTTTGTCAGTATAAACCTGTATGTGGTTTCTTATTATATTGTTGTATGTCAGGGTTATAACCGAATTAATTCTGCTGATGCGGTCTTTGTACACAGAATCACTGAACTCGGTGATGACTGAATCAGGAAATGAAATTGCAGATCTTGCCGTGGACATCTGGATAAACCAGTTATTGAGCAGGCTGTCCAGGTCACGCTCAATCCGTTCCGTAGAGTCATCATTTCTGATTATGATGGTGTCATTGACTGCGGTAACGGAAAGGGAGAAGGATGTGATTATAAGTGCAAGTATTATTATTTTCAGATTCATATTTATCAGGATTAAAAAGTCATTGTAAGAGTAAACGTCACACCCGGTGATAAACCGTACATGCCCATTGTTACAGGCACAACCGTAGCTTTCAGGTCATCACTTATGTCATAGTCAAACAGGCTGGCGTCAACATGCGCCTCTATTATAGTGAAGAGATACCATGCTGCTATACCAATATATGACAGATCACGGTATTTACGGTAATAATCCACACCGTTCAGCATTGTTGTTTTCACCCAGGCCTCTGTTGACGGATTGTACGAGGTCGGATGCAATACAGGATCATAGTCTGCAGGATCCTGGCTTGCCAGAAAGGCAAGATCAAGATAACTGTCCGTCTCCGGAATGATATCTGTAAAATCCTGGTAAGCGTTTATGAAGGTGTTGTAATTCCTGGTGTTGAAAATCACTGCATAGCCCAGTGCTCCGAACCCGGCATAAACAAAGGGCACCTTCCAGTACTTCCGGTTGTAAATCTGCCCCAGGCCTGGAAGTGCAGCGGCATACATGGTTGCCCTTACCGGTTCAAGTGTATATCTTCTGACATGCTCTTTAGGGGCAGGGACAGTATCCTGAGCCCGCCCGTTGCAGGTAAAAACAGACAGGATAACCAGGATTAGTATTATTTTGCTGTACAGCTCCAATGGGCAAACAGTTTGCGCTTGCCGGCAAATATAACTATTTACCTGTTAAGTTTATCGAGCAATGCGATTATGCGCTCCATCTCCTCACTGCCATCAAAAGGGATTACAATCTTGCCTCTTCCCTTTTCATTGATTCTGAACTGAACCTCTGACTGAAACAGGTTACTGAGCTGCTTTGCGACCTCCTCGTACTCGGTATTAAGCCGCTTCTTGTTCTCTGCTGCCGAGGGATCTTTGGCTGCAGCAGCCTGGAGATGCCGGACCAGCTCTTCGGTAGCTCGTACTGAGAGATCCTCCTGTATGATATGGTAAAAAATATTTATCTGTTTGGCAGGGTCTTCAATATTTACCAGTGTGCGTGCATGACCCATGGTCAGGTTCCTGTTGCGTATGCCCAGCTGTATCTCTGCAGGAAGTCTCAGGAGACGAAGGTAATTAGCCACTGTTGAGCGTTGTTTGCCAACCCGGTCGCTCATCTGTTCCTGGGTAAGGCTACACTCTTCTATGAGGCGCTGATAGGTTATAGCCACCTCAATGGCATCAAGGTCCTCTCTCTGGATGTTCTCCACCAGGGCCATTTCGAGCATGGCCGTATCATCGGCAGTGCGGACATATGCCGGCACATGGGTCAGACCTGCCATACGTGCAGCTCTCAGTCTCCGTTCGCCGGCGATGAGCTGGTAGCGGCCGTCACCTGCTTCTCTGACAGTAAGGGGTACCACTATCCCTACCTGACGTATTGAGGCGGCCAGTTCCTCGAGTGACTGGCTGTCAAACCGTGTACGCGGCTGAAAAGGATTACCCTCAATGGCGTTAATGTCTATCTGGAGGTTGGCCTCAACCTTCTTTTCAAGTGCCTCTTTCTCAACACCTTCAATCAGGGCGCCGAGGCCTCTGCCCAGCGGGCTCTTTTTGGATGTGTTCATACCACAGATTACTGTTATTAATTCTTCTGCCTCGCCTCCACCCTTTCGAGCAGTTCACGGGCCAGATTGAGATAATTCACCGTACCCCTTGATTCTGCATCGTAGAGTATAGCAGGCTGCCCATAACTGGGAGCCTCCGAGAGCTTGACATTACGCTGTATGATCGTATTGAAGACCATCTGCTGAAAGTGACGGGTGACCTCCTCGACAACCTGGTTGGCAAGACGAAGGCGCGAGTCATACATCGTCAGCAGGAACCCTTCTATCTCAAGAACAGGGTTAAGATTCGTCTGAATAATCTTGATGGTGTTGAGAAGCTTGCCCAACCCTTCAAGAGCGAAATACTCACACTGTACCGGGATTATCACCGAATCGGCAGCAGTAAGTGCATTGACGGTAAGAAGGCCCAGAGAAGGTGAACAGTCGATCAGGATATAATCATAATCACCGGTAACAGGCCCAATGACCTTCTTCAGGGTCTTCTCCCTCTCCGGTCTCTCCAGCATCTCAATTTCCGCTCCCACGAGATCAATGTTCGAAGGTATAACGGAGAGATTCTCAATGTTGCAGGAAAGAATGGCCTCACGCGGATTAACACCGTCAATCAGGCAGTCATAAATTGTTGTCTTTACCTGCTTAAGGTCTATACCTACACCGGATGTGGCATTTGCCTGCGGGTCAGCATCAACAATCAGCACCTTCTTTTCCAGTGCTGCCAGGCTTGCCGCCAGATTGATTGCAGTGGTGGTTTTGCCTACCCCTCCCTTTTGATTTGCCAGTGCTATAACTCTTGACATATGGTCCCCTTTTTTCTTAATTTAATGAGCTTCAAATTTACACTTAATGGCTATGCGGGAAAGCCCGGCATAAATGTTATTGTAAACATTTTCTCCGGGTTTATTAACACGTTTTCAACAGCAGGGAATTGTCCTGGCAGTTCAGTTCCGGGCGACCGGGGATACGGTAATCTCAAAGAGACGGGGCCAGTATTTACCGGTGACAAAGAGCCTCTTCCCATCCGCATCCCAGGCAATGCCATTCAGGACGTCAGTTTCCTGGGAACGCTCTTCACGCCGCAGCAGGTTATTCAGTTCAACATATCCAAGCACCTTTCCTGTGAGCGGATCTATCCGTGCTATCCTGTCGGTCTGCCAGATATTAACCCACAGCTCCCCGTCAATCATCTCCATCTCATTAAGATTGTCAACCATCCCCTTGTTATCCCATACATCCACGGAAGACAGTACATTGAAATCCTGATCAAGGAACCACAGTACATTTGTTCCATCACTCATCACAAGTCTCTCACCGATGGTTGCCAGACCCCAGCCCTGCGTCTGGTAATATATCCTGTTTATCTGTTTCATGGTAGCCTTTTCATAGACAAATCCCACCTTGGATGTCCATGTCAGCTGGTAGATCCGGTCGCCCAGCAAGGCTATGCCCTCACCGAAAAGTGAACCG
>QKGI01000034.1 GCA_003250475.1 Bacteroidota bacterium
AATATGCAGTTCAGTCGTAAAATCCCCATAATATAATGTTTAAAAAATTTTAAGAATTAAAATCAATTACTTAGATTTGCAAATTAATTTTTATTTGCAGATGCATAAATATACAAATTTGTTAATTTTTGAGACATGACCGCGGGGGAAGAACTGACGATTGTATTCAGGGTGGAGATTGCTTTGCTGACCGGTAGCGACGGGAAGATTCGTCCTGAGATCATGGACAGGCTGGCTATGGCTGTCACAAACCTGCGTAACAGCGGAAAACATGTGCTGATTGTCTCTTCAGGCGCTATTGTACTGGGATCCGAAAAGCTGGGACATGCCGGTATACCTGATACCAAGCCCGGGATGCAGGCGGCAGCTGCCGTCGGTCAGCCAGAACTGATAAGTTGCTACCAGTCCTATTTTGACGACTATAACCAGGTCATTGCACAGGTTCTGATTACTAGTGATATAGTTGATTACAGCGAGCGGATAGAAAACACACGTAACACGTTCGATACCCTCCTTGCAATGAATATTATTCCTGTAATAAACGAAAATGACCCGGTTTCAACTGCGGATATAGACCTGGATGATAACTATCCGCTGGCCCTGATCGTCGCCGGAATTGCCGGTGCAGATATTATCGTTGTTAAAGAGGACAGGGAGGGCGGCTACCTTATCATCCCCGGAGACAATCACCCGGCAGGCAGGGTTTGTGGTGAAGCTGAGCTGGTGGAGGTTATAAATTCAGTGCATAAAAACATGATGGAAAATCCGGGCTTGTCTGCAGGGAGCTTCCCGCTGGCAATGAAAGATATTGTATTCGACAGCAATTATATCTCATGTGATGATTAAGGAAATGCATGGCAGGGAGGTGCTCAGGAACAAGCACAGGATTGTGGTCAAGGTAGGGACCTCATCACTATCATTCCCGAACGGGAGGATGAACCTTTACAATATTCAGAAGCTGGCCGGCGTCCTGAGCCGGATCAGAAAACAGGGAAAAGAGGTGATACTGGTCAGCTCCGGCGCTATTGGTGTAGGTGCGGGGATACTGGGACTTGAAAGCAAGCCACGGAGACTGCCTGAAAAACAGGCACTGGCCGCCGTAGGGCAGGCAGAGCTGATGAAGATCTACCAGAAATTCTTTGATGAGAATGATCAGCTGATAGCCCAGGTGCTCCTGACCAAGGATGTGGTCTCCATCGCTGAAAGAAACAGGAACGCCAGGAATACGATTCTCAAGCTGCTCGGGATGAATATCATCCCGATAATAAATGAGAATGACACCATAGCAATAAACGAGATCGTCTTCGGGGATAATGATACCCTGTCGGCAATAGTTGCCACACTGGTAGATGCGGATCTGTTGATCATGCTGTCGGATATCGACGGCCTTTATGATGCTGATCCGAAAACTGACAGTAATGCCCGGATAATTCACTCGGTGGACCATATCACCCCGGCTGTTGAACAACTGGCCTCCGGGGCAGGCTCTTCATTCAGCACCGGGGGAATGATCACAAAAATATCGGCTGCTGAGATGTGCCTGGACAACGGCATCGACTGTCTTATTACCAATGGTGCGGACCCTGCGGTGATATTTGATCTTCTTGAAGGCCGTGAACTGGGAACTCACTTTGTGGCAAACAGTAATAAACTAATCTATAATGGACAAGATACTTGAAGAATGTACCAGCCTGGCGCGCAGGGTCAGGGCAGCATCGAGGGAGCTGGCAAGGGCCGGCAGCGACACGAAGGACAAGGCATTGCTGGCGATAGCCGAGGAGATACAGGCCAACAGGGATGCCATAAAGACAGAAAATTACAGAGACATCCAGAATGCAGTTACAAAAGGCCTCTCCGATGCAATGATCGATCGCCTGACTCTTGACGACAGCCGTATCGACAGGCTGATCTCTGGAGTCCTGGAGGTGGTTAGTCTCAAGGATCCGGTCGGTGAGATATATGATATGAAATCACTTCCCAACGGGCTGAAGGTAGGTCGCATGAAGGTACCCATAGGAGTGATGGCAGTTATTTTTGAATCAAGACCCAATGTATGTGTCGAAGTGGCTTCACTGGCTGTTAAGTCGGGCAACGGTGTCATTCTTCGTGGTGGTTCTGACGCCATCAACAGCAACCTGTTCCTGTACTCACTGATCAAAGCTGGTCTCAGGAAAGCGGGACTGCCCGATGACAGCGTGGGAATGGTGGAGAACACCAACCGGGAGTCGGTCCTGCATCTGGTTAAGCTTAAAGATTACATTGACGTGATCATTCCCCGGGGTGGACTGCAGCTTATACACCTAGTCGAGGAGAACTCAGTCATACCGGTCATCAGGCATGACAAGGGAGTATGCCATACCTATGTGGATGAATCTGCCGGCATAAACATGGCAAAGGATATTTGTTACAACGCCAAGGTTCAGCGGCCGGGTGTCTGCAACGCCATGGAGACGCTGCTGGTACATGCCGGGATTGCCGGGGATTTCCTGCCGGGCATGAAAGCACTCTATGACAAGGCGGGAGTAAAGCTCAGAGGATGCGATAAGACCAGGGCCATTCTTCCCGGCATAGGGGAAGCCCTGCCCGAAGACTGGAGTACCGAATACCTCGGGTTGATTCTTTCTGTTAAAGTAGTCGACTCGCTCGATGAGGCTATTGACCACATAAACACCTACGGGTCGCACCATTCCGACGCTATCGTGACAGACAGCTATGAACGAGGACTCCGATTTATTGGTGAGGTCGACTCTGCAGCATGTCTTATTAATGCATCGACCCGTTTCAATGACGGGGGGGAGTTCGGCCTGGGTGCCGAAATAGGTATCAGTAACCAGAAGCTCCACGTAAGAGGCCCCATGGGACTGAATGATCTTATGGCTCCGAAATATATTGTATTCGGAAACGGCCAGACGAGAGGCTGACCGCGACGAACCGCTATCCGCCGTTAAATCTTATCTGTAAGAATATACTGACCGGCAATCAATTGCCGGAATGCAATCCCTGTCTCTTCCCGCTGCTGCCTGCTCTCCCTGCCGGTTAAAAATTTTAAAAATATTTTTGAATTTAAACGATTAAGCTTTATCTTGTGGAAATAATAACTGCTATTATTTAATAAATATTGTCTATTATGCGAATAACAGTCAGAATTACAGGTCTTTGCCTGATGCTGGCAGCACTCTCATGCAGCCAGGGTCAGCTAACTTCCGGGGACGGACATAAATACAACGGTTCCTACTCGGGTAATAACCTCAACCATATTGCATTCCCTGTAGGCGGATTGGGTGCCGGGATGATATGCATCGAGGGCACTGGAGCCGTCTCCCATGTGTCGGTATGGAACCAGCCTGATGTATTCAATGAACCTGCAATGTTTTCTGCCATTTCTGTGAAGGGACTCGAAAACGGAGCCAAAGTCCTTGAGGGTCCGGTGCCTGATCATAAGATATTCGGGCGTCCGAGGTCGGCAAGAGGAGCTCCCGGGGCTACATACGGCCTTCCCAGGTTTGACAACGCCGAGTTTACAGCCCGGTTCCCGTTTGCCACTGTTAAGCTGCAGGATGACGATATACCCCTTGAGATAAGCATCCAGGCCTGGAGCCCATTCATACCGCTGGACCCCGATAACTCCAGCCTTCCCTGCGGTGCTTTCGAATACACGTTCACCAACAGGGGGAACACCACTATGGAAGCTGTTTATTCATTCAATTCAGTCAACTTCATGAGTCAGCCGGAGTGCAGGAACCTGATAAAACCATATAATAACGGATTCATTCTTTCAAGCCTGCCCACCGGTGAAAAACCTCAGGCACAGGGTGATTTTGCCTTTTTCACGGATGACAACTCGACCATAGTCAACCACTGCTGGTTCAGGGGCTCCTGGTGGGATCCGCTCACCATGGCATGGAAGCATGTTGCCGAAGCTGACCCGGTAGCCGCTGATCCGGTAGCAGAGAATGCACCGGGTGCATCATTATATGTACCGTTTACCCTGAAACCCGGCGAGACAAGGACGGTAAGGCTCATGATGGCATGGTACGTGCCAAATACAACCATCAGGACCGGCGAAGAGGTTAAAACGCCTCAACCGGCATGCGATGGTACCGCAGGATGCTGTGACACCAAATATCATCGTCCCTGGTATGCTTCACGGTTTAAAACGGTCAACGCCCTTGCCGGATACTGGTCGTGGAACTATGACGAACTGAAGGCGGGCAGCACGCTTTTTTCCGATGCCCTTTATAACAGCACCCTCCCTGACGAGGTCAACGAGGCCGTCACAGCCAACCTGACCATCCTCAAGTCACCTACTGTATTACGGCAGTATGATGGCAGGCTCTGGGCATGGGAAGGTTGTAACGACCAGAGCGGCTGCTGCTCCGGATCGTGTACCCACGTATGGAACTATGCACAGGCCATCTCACACCTCTTCCCGTCACTGGAGCGTTCACTGAGGGAAACAGAGTTCCTTGTGAGCCAGGATGCCAGCGGGCATCAGACATTCAGGTCGGCGCTACCGATACGTCCCGTCGGGCATAGCTTCCATGCTGCTGCCGACGGGCAGCTGGGAGGGATAATGAAGGTCTACCGTGAGTGGCGTATCTCCGGCGATGATGAATGGCTGAAAAAGATGTATCCTTACCTGAAACAGAACATCGACTATTGTATAAGCCTCTGGGATCCCAGGGAGCACGGTGTGCTGGAGGAGCCTCATCATAATACCTATGACGTTGAATTCTGGGGACCCGATGGTATGTGCACCAGCTTCTATCTGGGTGCGCTGAAGGCCTTTACAACCATCGGAGGTTACCTGGGTGAGGATGTCAGCCGGTACTCGGCCCTGCTTGACAGTGGTGTGAAAACCATAGAGACAGACCTCTATGACGGCGAGTATTTCTTTCAGAAGATACAGGTGGACGGGTTAAGCTCACCGTCACCTCTTGAACTGTCGCAGAAATCTGTCCGGGCGGGTTACTCCGATGAGGCAAGGGAATTGCTGCTTGAAGAAGGGCCAAAGTACCAGTATGGGAAAGGATGCCTCTCCGACGGGATCATCGGCATGTGGATGGCAAAGGTGTGCGGCATCAATGAAGAGATAATTGATGATGAGAAGGTAGAGAGTCATCTTGTGGCAGTGCATAAATATAACTACAAGGCTGACCTCAGTAACCATGCCAACCCCCAGCGGCCGACCTATGCCATGAAACATGAGGGAGGCCTGGTGCTGTGCACCTGGCCGAAAGGGGGAGCCCTTTCACTGCCGTTTGTTTACAGCAACGAGGTATGGACCGGCATAGAGTACCAGGTAGCCGCTCACCTGATGTTCTTCGGCCAGAATGAAAAAGGTCTCGATATTGTCAGGGCCTGTCGTGACAGGTATGACGGGACAGCCAGGAATCCTTTCGATGAATATGAATGCGGGCACTGGTATGCCAGGGCCATGTCTAGCTATTCAATGATCCAGGCGCTGACCGGGGTTAACTATGACGCCGTAACAAAGACACTTTATATCGACTCAAAAGTTGGAGACGACTTTGACAGTTTCTTCTCATGCCAGTCGGGCTGGGGCAATGTGGGAATGGAAAAGGGTAAACCGTATGTACGTATGGCCAGGGGTACTATTGATGTGGAGAAATGCGTCGTCACCGGTGAAGATTTTCCTGTTGCGGAGCTGAAAATGCAGTGACTAATATGATGACAATTATTTAGTATACCAGAACCTAACAAGAGACACAATCATGAGAAGGATGATTTTCTGCTTCCTGCTGCTGGTAACCGGTACAATCGGCCTCGGAGCCCAGGGATTGATCTATGAACTGCAACAGCTTTACAGGCTGGATAAAATGCCTCAGTACAGGGACGGCATTGTAAGAGAGTTTTCAAGTTACGACAGAACAGAGGGTAACGACGACGGTTTCTCAGGCAAGTATTCGTTTATAAGGATGGAGGGTGACAAACAGGTGCTCGCCGAGATGACCGGTCCGGGTGTGATCAACAGGATACATACCCCCACACCGACGGAGGACACAATCGAGTTTTATTTTGACGGTGAGACAACACCCAGGATATGCATGCCTTTTTCAAGGCTCTTTACCGGGAATCAGTTTCCGTTCCTGAACCCCGTATGCGATCACGAGGTAGGAGGTTACTATTGCTATCTCCCCATGCCATACAACAAATCGTGCAAGGTGTTGTACCGCGGGAAGATGCTCTTCTGGCAGCTCCAGTACAGGACCTATCCTGAAGGAACCGAGGTGAAGACCTTTTCGACTGACTGGGATAAGGACGAGGCTGCCGCCCTTGAAAAGGCCGTAGATATCTGGAAAAGACACGGGACGAACATCCTCGGTGAATGTTACGACAGCTACCGGGTCAAATCAACAGAGCTGAAGTTAGGTCCCGGCGACTCCCGGAAGGTGTTTGCGTCGAAGAAGGGTGGACGGATAATAGGAATAGAGGTCGAAGGGCTGGACAAACTGTCCAAGGATGATAACAGGCTTATACTGAAGGCAAAGTGGGATGGAGATGATCTGTGGGCGATAAATGCTCCCATGAAGGACCTGTTCGGATATTATTACGGTGAAAGAAGCATGCGTTCTGTCATCTGCGGTTCGAACGGGGATCTTTCTTATCTCTATTATCCTATGCCTTTTGAGAGAAGCGCATCGATGGAGGTCGAGCTGGAAGAGTCCGGAAAGTCTTCCGGATCAGGTGCCAGTATCCTTGTCCGCGTATTCTATCAGGAGAAACCAAAACGCAGCGATGAAGGGAGGTTTTATGCCCACTGGAGACGTGACAAGAATCCGCCTGAGGGTGAATCGTATGTCATAGCGCCGGAAATCAAAGGAAAGGGACATTATGTCGGCACCATCCTCCTCTGCCAGGGACATGATACAGGTTCAACATGGTACTTCGAAGGTGATGACAGAACTTATATAGACGGTGAGCTGGCAATACACGGCACAGGCAGTGAAGATTTCTTCAACGGCGGCTATTATGAGATAGCCGACCGGTGGGATATGGCACACAGCCTGCCCTCTCACGGATGCCTCGGTTACACAAGCCCGCAGGGCAGAACCGGTGCATTCAGGCATTATTTTGCCGACAAGCTCTCTTTTGAGAAGGATTTCAGTCTGACGATCGAGCACGGGCCGGTGGGCAACAAGATACCGGTCGACTACCGCTCGGTGGCATTCTGCTATGCTGACAGGGGATTCGGGAAGGATGATCTCAATGAGGCTTCCGGCGAATATCCTCAGCCAGGCACAGTTAAATTTCACAATACGCAGTTGCAGGTTCTTTCGTTCAGGAACGGGGGACTGATAAGTGAAAGGATGGAAAATGCCGACAGGAACAGGGTTCTCATACTGAAACCGACAGATGATAAGGTTACCATGGTTGCCAAGTTTGGCCTTCCTGCCCCATCGGGAATGTACAAACTGTATTATTCCTATTTCCGCACACCGGCTGGCGGAGAGATCAGGATCTCACAGCGGCAGAACATACTCATGGAATGGAAAAACATCCGTGCCGATGAGGCGGAGTACGTAGTCAATGAACCCGTAGGGACCGTGAGTGTTCAGGATGACCTGCTGACCGTGACCTTCTACGTGAGAGGCGGTGACCCTGGCGGGTTCTGCCTGGGAGGTATATTGCTTGAAAGGCTTGCCGGAGACGGCGACCAGCCCATGACAGGAAACACCGGTAGTAACTGACAACAGAACCCCACTGTGATGAAAACAACCGGGAAAACGTCTTCTGTTTTGCTGATCCTGCTGGTGACCTGCCTGACGGCAGGCAGAGCTTCACTGGCGCAGGAGATGCATCAGGGCAACCTGGAAGTGTCAAAAAGGGCTCTTGACAGGTTCATAATGAGTGAAATCGACAGCCTTCAGATAACAGGATTATCCGTGGCTGTCATTGCGAAAGGCAGGGTGGTCTATTACATGTGTACGGGGGAGAAGAACATTGAAACGCATGAGAAGGTAGATAAAAGAACCCTGTTTGAAGCTGCTTCAATGACGAAACCGGTATTTGCATATGCGGTTCACAAGCTTGCTGCGGAAGGGCGTTTCGATATTGATACTCCCCTGTTCAGGTACGCACCCTATGAGGACCTGGAATATGATGACCGTTACAGGATGATCACAGGAAGGATGGTTCTCGGACATACCACCGGCCTTCCGAACTGGAGACCGAAAGGGGAGAAGCTGGCTTTTAACGCAGAGCCGGGAAGCCGGTACATCTACTCGGGAGAGGGTTACGAGTTTCTTGGTTATGCCGTCAGCCGGCATACCGGAGAGGATCTCAACGATATAGTCAGGGAGGAGGTGCTTAAACCACTGGGCATGAAGCACTCGTTCATGACGGATAATGATTATGTCACGGAGAACATGTCGACAGGACATACTGACAACAAAGTGTCCGGCAGGAAGATACTTGACAGGGCGTACGTGGCCTACGGATTGCGCACGGAAGCAAGGGACTATGCAAAATTTGTCATTGAACTTATGAGGGAGAGCCGTGTGCCGGGAAGTACTTTCAGCAGGATGGCAACGCCTCACACTGACATCGATGACAGTGTCATTTCATGCCTGGGGATCCGCTCACAGCAGACTACCGGCGGGGTGAAATATTTTCACAGCGGGAACAACGGGAACAGGTTTCAATCGCATTTTGCATTTTATAAAGACCTGGATATGGGCTTTGTCTTCTTCATGAACTGCAACAGGGGAGTGGAATTTGCCAGGAGGCTGAATGATTTTTTATTGAACGAAAAGTAATATATTGTTTATCTGAATGACCATGGATTTAACCAGGAGGAAATTTCTTAAGACATCGACTGTTCTGGCTGCTTCAGGAGTGGTAGCCGGCCCGTTTACAGGATGTACAACAAAAAATATAAATACAAAAACCGGGGGAGACAAAACCCTGAAGTTTACGTTCAGGCCCTATGAGTTGCAGACAAAGCATCAGTTCACCATCTCAGGTTACACCCGGACGGTTCAGACATCCATTCTGACCGAAATAACCTATGATGGTATAACAGGCTATGGAGAAGCTCCTCTGCCGCCATATATGGAGGGGCAGACTACGGAGTCGGCCCTGGCATTCATGAGCAGGGTCAATCTCGGCCAGTTCGGCAACCCGTTTGAGATGGATGATATCCTTACCTATGTCGACGGTGTTGAGGAAGGGAATACGTGCGCCAAAGCAGGAATTGACATAGCTCTTCACGATCTTTTCGGCAAGCTTACAGGACAGCCGCTCTATCAGATATGGGGCTATACAAAATCAAAAACCCCCTTTACGACTGTGACTATCGGTATCGACTCCGAGGAGGTGGTGCGTCAGAAAACCGATGAAGCAGCACCGTTTAAAAGGATCAAGGTGAAGCTGGGGATGGATGAGGCTACTGATAAGATGCTCATCACCACAGTACGTTCGGTTACCGACAAACCTATCACCGTTGATGCCAACCAGGGCTGGAAAGACAAGCACTATGCCCTTGACATGATCCACTGGCTCAATGAACGGGGTATAGTATTCATTGAGCAGCCGTTGCCGAAGTATAACCTTGATGACATGGCCTGGATCACAGAAAGGAGTCCACTTCCCACTCTCGCAGATGAATCATGCCAGCGCCTGACTGATATTCCCCGGCTGAAAGGTGTTTTCTCAGGTATAAATATCAAGCTCCTTAAATGCACGGGTTTGCGTGAGGCAAACAGGATGATCTCCATGGCAGAAGCTTTTGATATGAAACTAATGATCGGAAGCACCCTGGAAACATCCTGTGGTGTCTCTGCGGCCGCCCAGCTTACACCCAAAATGGACTATGCCGATCTTGACGGGAACTTCCTTATAAGCAACGACTGCTTTACCGGCATGAAAGTCGTTGATGGAAAGATCACCCTGAATGATGAGCCGGGTATCGGAATAAAATTGATAAACTCATAAAAACCTACTATGATGAAAAAAACATCTTTAATAAAGTATTGCCTGCCACTGCTGGTTTGCATTTTTATGTCACAGGCAGCCGGGGCACAGGCTATTTATCCCGGTAAAAGCTGGAACAGGGTTGCTCCCGAAAAATACGGTTATGATTCACAAAAGCTGAAGGAGGCTCACCAGTATATCATAGACAGTATGAATACCACCGGTCTTGTCGTCGTCGTTGGCGGCGAAGTAATATTCAGTTTCGGGAGCACTGACAGGATCAGTTACCTGGCGTCATGCAGGAAGAGCCTCCTTGCCATGCTTTACGGGAAGTATGTTGAAAACGGCACAATAAACCTCGATATGACTGTCGGCGATCTCGGTTTCGACGATGTGGGGGGGTTATTACCCATTGAAAAGACAGCCAGGGTATATGATCTTATAACTGCGCGTTCGGGTGTTTACCATCTGGGCTCCAATGACGGCGATGACAGGGCGAGTGCACCTCCAAGGGGCAGCACAATACCGGGCAAGTTTTATCTCTACAATAACTGGGATTTCAACATGGCCGGTGCCGTGTTTGAAAAGCTGACAGGCAAATCGATCTATGAGGACTTTGAAAAACAGGTTGCCATACCAGTGGGCATGCAGGATTTCAATCTCGAAATGCAAAGAAAAGGTTATGACTCGGATACATCAATATCAAGATATCCGTCGTACCATTTTTATCTTACGACAAGGGATATGGCAAGGGTCGGTTATCTCATGCTCCGCAACGGACGCTGGAACGACAGGCAGGTCATATCATCGGAGTGGATTAAAAAGATCACGGGGGTAGTTACCCCGCTTTACGAAATGAACCCGCCGACAAGAAGAAGCGGGGAGTTCGGGTATGGAATAATGTGGTGGATATTCCAGGGCGCTGCCAACAGCGGACCTTTCGAGGGTGGCTATATGGCCCGTGGTGCGTACGGTCAGTATATCACCGTCCTTCCTGCTGCCGATATGGTGGTGGCGCATAAGACCGATGCCGTATATGAGAGAAGGAGCACCTGGACCACATACTATAAATTACTCCAGATGATCTGTGATGCCAAGACGGGGAATTAAAAATCAATTATCTGAAGCAATGGCTAAGAGCATTTTAATTAATAAGAATTCAAGGTGGTTATTGCCTGCACTGGTATGCATGTTCGTTATTTCATCCATCGCCACCGGCCAGGACAACAGGGAGCTGATGGAACAGTTGCAGGAGGTGAAGGCAGCGGTGCTTAACGACGATCATACCTATGATGAGATTCTGAAAAAGATTGACGATGTACTATGGTTTGACAGGGTAGGTGATGTCGCTTATATTGACAAGGTATATATCTGCGGACCACCCCGGTGGAAGGAGAAAAATCCCACAGCCATGGGTGCCGGTAATCCTCTTAAACTGTGGACCTACGTCTTTATTCCCAAAACAATAGATCCTGATAAGAAATATCCTTTGCTGGTGTTTGCCCACAGCGGCGTACATGGTAATATTTCAACCTATTATTCACATATCATACGTGAGATGATGGCCCAGGAGTATGTGGTGGTGGCGATGGAATACAGGGGAAGCATCGGATATGGAAGAGGTACTTATGAGAACATTGATTATGGCGGCCGCGAGGTTGAGGATGTGCATGAGAGCCGTAATTACATGCTGGAGAATTACAGCTTCATTGACAAGGACCGTATCGGGATCATCGGATGGAGTCACGGGGGAACGATATCGCTGATGAACCTCTTCAGGTATCCTGATGATTATAAGGTGGGATTTGCCGGAGTGCCGGTGTCAGATCTCATTGCCCGGATGGGGTATACCAGGAACTACGAGAGACTCTTTTCGGCAGACTATCACATCGGAAAAACAGTCTCGGAAGATGTTCAGGAGTACCGCAGGCGCTCTCCTGTCTGGCATGCTGCGGAGCTGAAGACACCGCTTCTTATTCATACGAATACCATTGATGAGGATGTCAATGTGCTTGAGGTAGAGAGCATGATCAATGCATTGAAGGCAGAGGGCAAACAGTTCGAATACAAAATATTCGAAGATATTCCCGGTGGTCATTCGTTCGACAGGATGGATCACAGGGAGGCCACTGACATCAGGTTTTCCATATATAAATTTCTCGGTAAATATCTCAGGCCCAACAAGCCCTTCAGGTCAGCCTCCGAGATGCGCAAGGCAGGATACAGGTTTAATTAATGCATGGTGCCATGATACAAAACAAAGCATACAGGCTGGGCCTTCTTTCTCTCGCTGCCCTGGAGTCGTGTTCTCCGGGGGCGAAGGACAACCGGGATGAACAGGGGAAACAGGGCAGGATGAATGTGATTCTTATTGCTGTTGACGACCTTCGCACAGAGCTGGGGTATTATGGCAATAACCAGGCAATTACTCCAAACTTTGACCGTCTGGCCTCCTCAGGTATCGCATTCATGAATACATACTGCCAGGCTGCTGTCAGTGCACCGTCACGTGCCAGCCTGATGACCGGATTACGTCCCGATTCCAACAGGGTGTGGCACCTGGGCGATGAATTCCGTAAGATCAATCCTGACATAGTCACCATGCCCCAGTATTTCAAACAGTTCGGGTATCATACTGTCAGTATCGGGAAGATTTTTCACAACCATATGCCCGATTCCGTATCATTCGATGAGCCTGACCTGCGACCGGAGGCTTTCAAGACTGCGGAGCTCATAGGCAGGGACGCCGAATCTTTTTATGTCGATCCCGGGTTGATGAAAGAGCTCGATTCTGTGAGGGCTGAAAGGATTAAAGTCCGAACATACGGAGCAAGTGGCGGCTGGGCCTATGGTGTCTCGGTTGAGGCAACGGATGCCGAAGATTCTCTCTTTTACGATGGTGCCCAGACGGAGCTGGCGATAAGAAAGCTGAGGGAGATAAGTAAAAGCGATGAGCCTTTCTATCTTGCGCTGGGTTATTTCCGTCCGCATCTTCCGTTCTCTGCTCCTCTTAAATACTGGAACATGTATGAGAGGGAGAAGATTGTGCTGCCATCCAACAATTACCTGCCGGTGGGATCTCCTGTCATGGCCGCTGACCCCAGTTACGAACTGAACGCCTGCTACGACCTTAATGTAAAGCACCCCCTGTACAACAACATGAGCAGGGATACGGCGCTGCTTCTCAAGCACGGTTACCTGGCAAGTGTCAGCTTTATCGATGCCTGCCTGGGAAGGCTTCTTGATGAACTGGAGAGCCTGGACCTGTCACGGAACACTGTAATTGTGTTGTATGGCGACAACGGGTGGAAACTTGGAGAGCATAATGCCTGGTGCAAACAGACGGACTACATGCCGGACATAAATGTACCGATGATAATCTCGTCTCCCGGAATGAGGAAGAGAGGCATAAAATGTGAGGCTCTGACAGAGCTCATCGACATCTTCCCCACCATATGTGATGCAGCAAATGTGCCGAAGCCCGGTTATCTGCAGGGCACAAGTCTTACTCCTCTCTTTGAGAGGCCACACAGAAAATGGAAGAGTGCAGCATTCAGCCAGATTCACAGGTTACCGATAAGGTCACTCGACGGCAAGAGGTACATGGGCTATTCAATGGTAACAAAGAGATGGCACTATGTCAAATGGTACGGATGGGATGCTGACGCCAAATGCAGGAAGGAGCTGGCTGCAACAGAGCTTTACGACCTGCGTAATGATCCGGAAGAAAATAAAAACCTTTCAGTTTTGGAGGGATACGAAAAAGTTACCCGGCGTCTCGAGAGGCTTTTCACAGGAGGGTGGCAGCATGCTGTACCATAGGCGTTTACCGTAAGATCCTCCCGTAATTTCTTCCCGGATTCCGGGAATCGAAGTCAGGTCAGATACTGTCTGTGAATGAAAAAATAAAAAAATATGTTAAAATTGCACGAAAATTTGGTTGTTTAAACGATTAAACATATATTTGTATAACAAGACGTTTTTTATAATGATGAATAAAAAGTATTGTATAGGGGTTGACTTCGGGACTGATTCTGTCAGGGCTTTGCTTGTTGATGTTGATAATGGTGATGAGATTGCATCAGCCGTATATGAATACCCCCGCTGGAAAAAAGGTCTTTACTGTGATCCGTCACAAAATATATTCAGGCAGCACCCTCTCGATTACATTGAAGGGTTGAAAGCAACGATAGGCGAGTTGTTGAAAGCTGAGGCAGACTGTGGCAGGCATGTTATTGCTATGGCGGTCGATACCACGGGATCGACGCCGGTGGCGGTGAACAGTGCCGGGATACCGTTATCATTGTTGCCTGAATTCTCGGAAGATCCGGATGCCATGTTCATCCTCTGGAAAGACCACTCGGCAATAAAGGAGGCTGATGAGATAAACGCCTTATGCAGGACATCATCTGTAGATTACAGCAAATATTCGGGAGGTACCTATTCTTCAGAATGGTTCTGGTCAAAAATAGCCCATGTCATCTCAACAAACAGCAGGGTTGCCGGAGAGGCATATTCCTGGGTTGAACATTGCGACTGGATACCTTCACTGCTGACAGGTAATACGGATGCACTGAAGATTAAACGCAGCCGCTGTGCTGCCGGCCACAAAGCTATGTGGCATGCAGAGTGGGGCGGGTTTCCTGCCGGGGACTTCCTCGGGAAGATAAATCCCCAGATGAAAGTAATACATGACAGGCTTGACAGCGAAACATATACCAGCGATATCCCTGCGGGAACACTCTCTCCCGTGTGGGCTGCCGAACTCGGGTTACCGGAAGATGTCATTATAGGGATAGGAGGCCTCGACGCTCATTTCGGAGCGGTTGGTGGTGAGATAGAACCATACTTTCTCAGCAAGGTGATAGGGACCTCAACCTGTGACATGGTGGTGGTTCCGGTGGAGGATCTCGGCGACAGGCTCATCAGTGGCATAAGCGGACAGGTGGACGGGTCAATTATACCCGGTTATGCAGGAATGGAGGCCGGCCAGTCAGCTTTCGGAGATGTATATGCATGGTTTCGAGACCTCCTGATGTGGCCCCTTAAAGCCTGTTCAGACCTGAGCGATGAGGTCTCTGACAATATTAGGTCATCAGTCATAGCTGAGCTAAGCAACAATGCTGCGAAGATACCTGCCGGCACCACGGGTATCGTTGCCCTCGACTGGCTGAACGGCAGACGTACCCCCGATGCAAACCAGCATCTGAAAGGTGCCGTAATGGGATTAAACCTGGGAACGGATGCTCCTCATATATTCAAAGCCCTGGTGGAGGCAACGGCATTCGGTTCAAAGATGATTGTGGAACGGTTCATTGAGCAGGGCGTACAGATCAGAGGCATACTGGCACTCGGAGGGGTGGCGAAAAAATCGCCTTTTATCATGCAGACAATTGCAGATATTCTGAATATGCCTATCAAAGTTGTGAAATCAGAACATACCTGCGCCCTGGGTGCAGCAATGTTTGCAGCAGTTCTGGCAGGCCGTTATACTTCTGTCTCTGAGGCCCAGAAAAAAATGGGGAAAGGATTCGATGCTCTCTATTCCCCGGATAAAGAAAATGCAGACATATATGTAAACCTCTATCAGAGATATGTCTCATTCGCTCGGTATGTGGAGCAGGAAACAACACATACCATGGGGAGGAGCCTGAATTCTGTTATTCAATAATTTCGTAGGTTGATTGGGTTGTTTTATGGTTAGTTTTCAGGTTCGAAAGGTCGTGTGCATAGGAAGAGACCAGGTGCGCACGACCTTTATTTTTTCCTCGCGCGAAACCATTATCTTGTTATCCGGCTTTGCAGATTTTTAAATGTCATATATTGCCAGGGATAACCCCGGCTCTGAATTGCACATATATACCCATTGACCATAATGATCCGGACCGGCAGTCTGGTAAAGACCAATTATGACCCCAATACCTGTTCAGCTCGTAGATTAAGGAACCGGAGACCCTGAGATAAAGCCTTCTGCAGGCATGGGCGACTAAAACTGAAGGCTAAATGGATAGAATAGTATCGGAATATGAAATTAAATGTTTTGAATCGGAATCACTCCTTTGGTGTCATGGAGGATGGATTTTATTATCCTATTTAACCCAAATTTATAATCTGTTTCAAAATCCTCGGCACACCTGATTATATTTCTTTAAATTTACCGTAATTGGAGATGATGTTACAAAAAAACAAACCTGCCATTGCCGGTGCAAACCAGACAGGAGTACCCCTGATTTTTAAAATTCAGGCTGAAACGGCTGAAAATATACAACGGAATGAATAAAAGTGTCAATGATATTCGTGAGTTAGCAAGATTGCTCGATTTATCAATAACCACCGTTTCCAGGGTACTGAACGGGAAAGCAGAAAAGTACAGGATAAGCGTTGAGACAACCGAGAGAGTACGCCAGGCTGCAAAAGATTACAATTATTCACCTAACAGGATTGCCAGGGGACTTAAGCTGGATAGAACGGACACTATAGGACTTATAATTCCTGACATTTCCAACCCATTCTTTGCAGACATTGCCCAGAGTATTGAAAAAGAGGCGAGAGCAAAGGGGTTTTCCTTAATATTATGTGATAGCGGAGACGACCTCAATGTTGAAAAGGATCTCATATCGTTATTGCGCAGCCATAAGGTGGATGGAATAATAATTGCTCCTGTAGGAACCGGTTTTGAACATATAGTTGAGGTCAGCAATACAAGGTTGCCCCTTGTCATAATTGACAGGTGTTCCCCTGAAATTCACCTGCCTACCATCACTTCGGATAACTATCAGGGAGGGTATGATGCTACGGCATATCTGATTTCATTGGGTCATAAAAAGATAGCCTGTATCCAGGGGATGCCGGAGAGTTATCCGAATAAGGAGAGGTTAAGAGGATATATTGATGCCTGCAGAGACAATAATATAATAATAGATGATGACCTCATCGTCGGGGACAGCTTTGTCATGGAGAACGGATACCGTCAGACGAGGATAATTCTGAGCATGGAGGATCCTCCAACAGCCATCTTTGCTTTTAGTAACCTGATCTCTCTCGGGGTGATTAAAGCCACAAACGAGACAGGATTGAAAATACCGGATGATATATCATTGATCTCCTTTGATGAGCAGCCCTACTCGGCTTATCTTGGCACTCCGATGACAACAGTAAGCCAGAAGAAGAGTGAAATAGGACAGATTGCCATCGATGTGCTTCTTAAATTTATTCTTAAGAAAGAGTACAGGAAAGGGGTATATATGAAGCTGAAAACAGACCTGATAATACGTGACTCTGTTAAATCTCTCAAGACTTCGGATAGTAAATAGTGCACAAACGTTTATTTGGCTGACCGAGGTTGCTGATTATATGAGTTATCCGGGATTGACTTCGATCTATTAAGATTCATTCGTAATTGTGGAGTGATCGGTTTTCATCTGCTTTGACTGGAATGATGAATGCTCCTTATAAATTGATAAAGAATCGATTGCGTATAAGTGCCTGTTGTTTTATGCATTGTAATAAGTAATGCTTATTTAATCAACAGGATTGGTCAGATCTGATAGGATTTTATTCAGCGCCTGGTATTGATTATTTAAAATTCTTGAATTTACGGCTGTTGCCAGGGTCAAAAGGTCACCAGGATAAGATCTGTTATTATTAAGGTAGGCTGTAATACTTGTTGTGCATTAATGCTAACAAGCTGTAAATTACAGCGTTATAGCTTTGTGTCACGTAATTAACCAG
>QKGI01000161.1 GCA_003250475.1 Bacteroidota bacterium
GTGGGAACAGGAACCGGATAAACCTGAAATGGCCAGGCGTATGGAGACATATGCAGCCATGATTGATATAATGGATCATGGAATAGGAAAGATTGTTGAAGAGCTGAAAAGAAAAGGCGTTTATGAAAATACAGTCATCCTTTTCCTCCAGGATAATGGCGGTTGTGCAGAGGGGATAGGATTTGGCGGACAGCAGGGCGAGAGTATGCCGGCAGCCAGGGACACCGCCGGATTGAAACCGCTGGGGAGGGATGACCTGCAGACAGCTGTGATACCACTTTACAACCGGAAAGGACAGGTTATGATGGGCGGCAAAAATGTAATGGCTGGCCCGGATAATACTTACGTAGCATATCTTAAGCCCTGGGCAATCGTGTCAAACACACCGTTCAGGAAGTTTAAGAAATATGTCCATGAAGGAGGCATATCAACACCTCTGATAGTTCAATGGCCGGCCGGAATTGAAAGTAAAGGGGAAACCAGGGGACAGGTCGGCAGTGTAATAGATATTATGCCGACACTCCTGGAGCTTGCTGAGGCAAGATATCCTGGTGCAGTTGATGGCCATGAGATAACCCAGGTTCAGGGAATCAGCCTCGTTCCCTCTTTTACCAGCCGGCAAATGTCATCAAGAACAATTTTCTGGGAGCATGAGATGAACCGTGCAGTCAGGGCGGGCAAGTGGAAGCTCGTATCCACAGGCAGACTGATGAACGGAGGGTATGGCCACTGGAAGAACTTCCAGGTTGGTCAATGGGAATTATATGATATGGAAAATGACCGCAGTGAACTGACTGATCTGTCGGGCCAGTATCCTGAGAAAGTGTTGGAAATGTCTGGCATGTGGGAAAAGTGGGCAGAGACCGTTCATGTTTTTCCTTCACCCTGGGAAGAAATAGCTACTCCGGTCAGGTCAGTTTATGCAGATTGACCGGCAGCTTTTAACTGCCGGTCAGACCACTGAGGCCGGAGAATGCGGGTTGAATGCCCTAAGCGAGGGCTTCAAGCACTTTTTCAGTCAGGTTAACCCGTAATGGCATATATAACCAACCTTCAGGCAGATAAGAATTCACCTGCCCTGGTCAGACAACGGGCAAGAGAATTGATTGCTAAGGTTTAACCTGTTTGCCGTCCACAATATACTTATCAACGTCAACTGAACCATGCATCATCGTGACAAAGGGTTTGCCATTTGTAAGCCCTGCAACACCGAACCCTGTCTGGCATGAAAAGAAGCTAATGAAGTTATCCCCTATCTTAGAGTCAAGAGAGAGTGTCTTATCAATGGCGTCATATCTTATGCCGGTAAGTCCCTGCATCATACCGTAGCTTGCCATGGCCCTGGCGTACCAGTGTCCGCATTCATATTCGTTGAACGGGTTTCTTACCCTTCCGTCATACCTGTCACGGCATAATCTTACTATTTCCAGTGCTTCGTCGGTATAACCTTCAAGCATAAGATGAGATGCAACCTGATATTCAATGCCTGTCCATACCTCATTGCTGTAAATGAATGGAAGTGTGATGTCACTGCCTTGTGGCCATGTGCAGAGCAACAGCCCTCCTTCATTTCCAAGTGCGTACGAGGGTCTCTGGGGATTGGCATGTTCGCTCAGGTCTTTTCTGAGGTTATATTTATAGACTGACAGGAGATGGCTTTTCACCTTGCTTTCATCAATGATCCCACCCAATCCGCACATCTGCGCCATCCACAACCCTACCACGCCGTCTGAGAGGCATCCTGTACCGTACTGGTATTTTGGCCCCTCCTGGTTTAGTTTTTCAATCACACTAATGTACCCGTCTCCGTTCTGACGATCATTCACAGGAGTATACCTGGCGTTAAGGCCCTCAGTGGTAACAGTCTGGAAGAAATATTCCCCGTTAAACAGGGAATCTTCCATAAAGGATTTTCCCCTGGAAAGAAGGGCAGAATAAAGGTCAGTATTTGTTCCCATTGCTTCTCCCATTTGTATCATTGCAGAGAGAGCTCCGAGGTAAAAGCCTGTGAGCATTCCGTTCGGTCCCCAGAACTGGATATCATAGGTATTATGTTGCGGTTCTTCAAGGACTCCTTTTTTTCGTGGATCCCACTGATCGATACAGTAATCCATGCTTGAAATGACTTTAGGCCATATATCACGGAGCCATTCAGAATCTCCTGATATCCTCCATTCGCGGTAGATCTTCATTATACCCCCGAGCTGGCCGTCAGCAGCGGCAAACCGCCCGGGAAGGTAATCGGCGGGATCCTGGCTGACAGCCCTTATCGGAAGGCTTGCCCTGAATGCCTGTCTTCCGCTTTCTCCCTGGTTTTCATCGAACTCAGTCTGACGCAGACTCCTTTCAAGGTCAGGAAACAGATGAGGGACAGCCTGTGCATAATTCCAGACGTGAGTACATGACCCGGGACAACAGCCCTGCTCATCAGAACATCCCTCAAAGGCCCATAGTCGTCCATCTGTCTGCCGCAGGAGGGTAGGTGATTTCAGGATGGTAAGGTTTGCAGCAACAGCTTCAATAACAACGTCCGGCAGGGTAGAGCTGTAAAAGGCTTTGGTAAACAGCTTTGTTTTTTCCATTAAGCCGGAATAGTTGATCTGCCAGTATTCCACCAATTCATTTATGCTTTTAAACCTGCCGGCATACCATGGAATATAAGTCTGTGAAGACTGACAGCATGTTGATGCTTCCGGGGCACTTGTGCCAAGTCTCAGGTTGGTCTTAGGTGAATACCATGCCATTTTAAGTGTGACAGTCCTGGTTTCACCTGGCTTCACCGTAACAGGCAGGTAGATAGAAGCACCAGGGCTCGGGCCTTTCTGAGGAGGATTATCCACGATATATCCATCGTTTATTGCCTTCCATACAAGGGTAATATCATCGTAGTGCTCACCTCTGAGCCAGCAGTTATCGACCGTAACATTATCATCATCAATGAAGAATGCAAAATAACCTTCGTCTTCCGGCTTTTCTGATGATGGCTGTTGAGAAAGGATAAAGCCATTTTTAAGAGGCATAACGCCATTGTTAAACCTCTTTGTAGCCATAAAATTTCTTGTGTGATAGGAGAAAACTGCCTCCACCGTAGTGTTTGTCGGGTTTGTGAATTTGTAAACCAGTCCGCCTACCGGCAGGCTGGAATTATCGGCATCGCCAGGGATGAAGGGGCTCCAGCCTGTAATTTCTATCTGAAGAGGTATGCTTTTGTCCTCAAGTGTCACTGTCCCGAATGGAAACCGTGCTTTGAAAGAGGCGTCTGTAAATCTTGGCAGGCCGTAGCTGCTTCCCTTACTTCCTCTCCCGGCTCCCGGTATTCCGAAATATTTCCATTTGGGAACCGGTCCTTCAAGAATTTTTGAGCCGTTATCAGTGCCATTGACATGAATAGCGGCAAACATACAGGGCTCATTGGAGATATCCATACTCCCCCTGACTGATACATGCGAAATAGCCCCTGTGCCCTCCAGGCATATCATACCGGCACCTATCCCTCCGATGGGAAAAGCCACATGATCAAGATAATTCCCATTATATTCACCGTTATATTCCCTTTTATCGTCACTGTGATTTTTTATTCCGCTGAGGGCATTTGTGATGACCAGGAGCATAAAAACAGAGACAAGTTTCTTGAAGATTCTTATATTCATTGCAGTAGAGTTACTTAATTATTACAGTTGAACAATCATTAATTTTCAGTAGACCGGTGTTTTTATTACTTTCTTTCCGCGGCCTACCTCATACAATCTTTCCCCAAACCATGACATTGCCTCAGGCATAGGGCTATGGTAATTACCGAAGGGATCCTGCAGCCCTGTATGCTGGCGCTCTTTTCTCCACTGCTCCCACGAATCCATCCATCCACACCAGTTCCATCCGAGAAAATCAGGGCGTGAAAAGGCCCTGACAGCATATTCAAGAAAGCGGTTGGCGCGTGTCTGGGTATCAGGACAAACAGCGCCGATAGGGTTCGGCATCTCCCTGTAAGGTACACTGAAACTGGAATCGGCATGAAATAAAGGCTTGCCCGACATGTCAGCCCATCTGTCAATCAGCGCCTGCTGTTCATCGTAATCACCATAGAATTGAAAGGCCACAAGGTCAGAGAAACCGGTCATCAGAGCCACAACATCATCAGGAGGTGGGGTCTGGGCATTAATTATATCTCCGAAAATAAGATGATTAGGATCATATCTCCTTATGGCCTGATAGGCAACTGTATAATATCTTTTCAGTATATCGAGCAGGAACAAATGATTGTCACTAAGATCATTCACCTCCTTATCGCTGGTAAAGGAGCTCCAGTTCTCAGCCTGCAGCAGATCGTCAAAGGAGGTAAATTCTGTATGGTAGACCAGATTAAATTCACTGATATTATTGTATGTTGTTTTTATAAGTGAAACAAAAGCCTGTTTGCCCGGCTTATCGGCTCCAAGATTTCTCAACACGCGGGGCCATGTGGTGGTCTCCGGCGATGGACCACCCCAGGGATCCTTGCCATGTGCTGCTGAATCACGGTCAGTCAGCACCGGTGAATCTGTAAGAGTATAACCGATAAGGAACGGATCATTACGCCTGGGCTCCACGGTACGCTGGGCAATCATATCGCAGCGCTTTTCAAAGGCGTCGGAATAAACATCAATAAAATCCCTTGGAACGGGAGGTTTCCAGTATGGGTTAGAGACAAAAAAGAGTCCCTGTATAAATGGGACGCTAAGTTCTCCATAGTACTCTTTTCGGCAATGCGTGCCAAGGGAGTTCATTCCAAAGTAATTAAGGTCATGCATCACCTTCTCTATGAATTTCTCTTTGAAGACCTGATCGTTTCGGTCGGCAGTGGTATTGAATTTTTCGGACCAGTAATCTTTGTTATACTTCTGCAGCATGTAGTCGGGGTCAGGATGGTTCAGACCGAATGACAGGAAAGCTGAGCCTTCAGGAGTGACAAGCCACCACCTGTCTGCTTTTTCCAGGCGGAAAAACCTGGAGCTCTCAAAATGTACTGACTTCAAGCCGCCATACCTGTCAGTTTTGGCAGGCGATCTCCACCCCAAGGCAGGGAGGGCTGTCGCTGCCAGTCCAAATGCAGATGTTTTTACAAAGGCTCTCCTGTTATATATGTTTTGTTTTTTCATTTCAAATGCTTTTTTTACGCACTTATTTCTTTTTTACAATCCTGCCCGGTTGCCTGAGGTTTTCACCCGGGGCACCTGTCAGCTTGTCACCCAGATCTTTCCTTGCACTGTCAGCTAACTCCTTCAGTTCTTCCACTATCTCCGGATAGTAATCCTTTACATCATAGCGTTCGCCCGGGTCGCGCCTGAGGTCATAAAGGGAGTATCCAACATCCTTCTTTATATTTTCGCCTCCCCTGCCATTCATACCGGGCTTGCAGCCTTCAACCACGGTGGCAGTGTGAGGGAAGATCAATTTCCAGTTTCCTTTTCTTACTGCTTCGAGATTAGCAACCGGGTCAGCATATTGAAAATAATAGAGCAACTCCTTACGAGGGCTGGCGTCTTCAACGCCTTCCAGCAGTGATATGATGTCAACACCATCAATCTTTTTGTCTGGCAGGGGAGCGCCGACCAGGTGGGCAACAGTCGGAAAAACATCAATTGTAGATGCCATTTCGTTGCAGATTGAACCTGGTTTGATATGCCCCGGCCAGCTCATAATACATGGCACTCGTTGTCCTCCTTCATAGGTGGTCAGTTTGCCCTCTCTCAGGGCACCGGCAGACCCGGCATGGTTGCCGAATATAAGCCATGGTCCGTTGTCTGAGGTAAAAATCACCAGGGTGTTATCTAACAGACCGTCATCCGTTAGTGCCTGAAGAACCTGGCCTACCGACCAGTCTATTTCCATAATCACATCGCCGTAGAGCCCCTGTTCACTTTTACCTTTGAATTTATCCGACACCGCCAGCGGTACATGAGGCATCGGATGGGCCAGGTATAAGAAAAACGGATGTCTTTTATTCTTGTGTATGAATGAGACAGCGCGTTCGGTAAAGAGAGTTGTCAATGTCTCCTGATCCTTCATAGTAGCTATTTCGCTGACATTATCATTGCCTTCCATAAGATAAAGCGGGGGGAACTTGGGATTTCTACCTGCTGCACTATCGGCGCCGTAAGCCCACTGGCCATGCGAATAAGGCAAGCCGCAAAACTCATCGAAGCCCTGCTGCAGCGGAAGAAATGGTTTGCGATGGCCCACGTGCCATTTTCCGAAGACGGCCGTTGTATAACCTTGTCCCTTTAGCATCTCGGCCAGGGTCACCTCATCCGGGTTAATACCAATATTGGAAGCTGGAACAAGAAATCCTCCTATGCCTATTCTGTTTGAATAGCATCCTGTAAGTAATCCTGCCCGTGAGGCGCTTGATACAGACTGACAGACATAGAAATCTGTAAATCGCATACCGCTTGCCGCCAGCCTGTCTATATTAGGTGTATCATACCCAATGGCACCGAAACACCCTATGTCGCCGTACCCCATGTCATCAGCAAGAATGATTATAATATTGGGTTCTGAATCTTTGCCTGCCTCTTTATTAGCCGGCATGCCGGCACTGGCCACCGGAACAGAGAGAAACAGTCCCCCCACACCCTGGATTAATAACATCTTTTTATTCATACTCATGACATCAATGCTTTGAAATAGTAAACGGTCTTCTTTTCCCAAGAGCGTAGCTGTACAATTGTGAGCCGAACAGCGACATCGTTTCAGGCATGGGATCATGGTAGTTGCCGAACGGATCCTGCAGGCCGTTGTGTTGCTGAACCGGTTTCCACTCTTTCCAGGCATCCACCCAGCCGCACCAGTTCCAGCCCAGGAAATCAGGACGTGCGATAGCACGTGAGGCAAAATCTAGAAAATAGTCAGCCCTGGTCTGCTGATCCTTGCATATCCAGCCGACAGGATCAGGCATATGGTCTCCCACAGCAGTAAAATTTGAGTCGGTATTAAAGATCGGCCTGCCGGTCAGTTCCGACCAGTGATCAAGAATAGGTTTCTGTTCATCATAAGGACCGTAATGCTGATATGAGAGAAGGTCTGTGTGCTTTACAACAAGTGAGATAATATCATCAGTTGTCCCTGTATTTGCATTAATAGGATCACCGAAGAGAAGGTGATTAGGATCGTTGTCACGGATAGCCCTGGTGGTTACCCTGTAATACTGATCATAAATCTGCAGCATGAAGGCATGGTTGTCATCATGGTCATCAATGCCGTCATGTTTCTCAAACGGGCTCCAGTTAACTGCGTTGAGTAATTCGTCAAAAGAGGTGAAATGTGTTTTATAGCTGGCATTAAAATCTGAAACAGAGCCATATCTCTCTCTAATCAGTTCAACATATTTCTTTTTCCCCGGTGTATCGGCTGCCCTGTTCCGGAGGGCTCTCGGCCACGTCGGTCTTTGTACCTGAGGTGCGCCCCAGGGAACTATTCCATGTGGTTCGGCATCCAGGTCCGTCAGGATAGGGACATTGGTAAAGGTGTAGCCCAGCAGGTAAGGGTCATTTACTTTCGGGAGACAGATCGTTTCAGATATCTTCTCGCAATGGGCCCTGAATGTATCAGACCAGACGTCAGGATAGCCCTGCACGCCCCTAAGTGCCCAGTATGCGGTAGGTGCAAAGAACAAACCCTGTAAATAAGGAACGGTAATTTTGCCAAAGACCTCTTTTTTCCCGTGACATCCAAGGGTGTTCATCCCAAATTTGTCAAGATCACTAAATACTTTGTTTATGAATCCCTGTCTGAATGCCTGGTCATCAATACCGGAGGCGCCGAACTTCTTGATCCAGAAGTCCTTATTGTATTCCTGCTGAAGATAAACGAGATCAGTATGGTTAAGGCCATAGGAGATGAACCCTGATCCTTCAGGTGTCACCAGCCACCATCTGTCGCCCTTTTCAATTCTGAAGAAGCCTGAGGGTTTAAATTTTATTGCTCTTATTCCGCCAAATTTATCTGTGCGTTGATAGCCGCTGGAAAACGATGGCAGGGTGAGTGCCAGTGCTCCCAGTCCGGCGGATTGAACAAAACTACGTCTTGAAAAGTTCTTCATAATTCATTATCTTAATGTTTGTTAATACATGTTCTGATATCGGGGATAATCATCTCTCAAGCATCTTCATAAGTTTATTCTGAAGATCGGTTTTAATACCCGTGTAACGGGGATCAGATGCAAGATTTTTCCATTCATAGGGATCAATGTCGTGATCGTACAACTCTTCCTCCCCGTCATTGCATAGTACGTACCGGTATTTTTTTGTACGCAGGCTGTAGTGTTGCCTTTCCACCTTCCCGGGCTCACCCATTTTAAGTCTGTCAATAGATGCCACTACGGAGAGGGCAGCATCAGGGCCACCCCACGGGTTAGCCGACGGGTCCGAGAGCAGGGGTTTTACACTGTGTCCATCGAGATACTGATGATTGGTGTTCTTATTGGGCTCATCACTCATACCACAGATATCCATAAATGTGGGATAGATATCTATCAGTGAGACAGGCTGGTCACACACGGTGCCCTTTAATACCCCGGGTCCGGCTACAATAAAAGGTATCCGGCACGACTCTTCCCAGACACTGTTCTTGAAAAGATATGATTTTTCTCCCATATGGTAGCCATTGTCACTGACAAGGAACACATAGGTGTTTTCAGCATAGCGGCTGCTCCTGAGTGCCGCAAGCACCTTACCTATCTGTTCGTCAAGAAAGGCTATGTTTGCAAGGTAGGCCTGTGTCCACCGTTTCATCATATCTATGCCCCCTGTCTTCATAAAGTAACGATATCGTTGGTGTCCTCTCATTCCAACCTGAAATGGTGGGCGCGTGAGAACATCAGCGCAGTCATCAAGGTCATCCTCCCTGACAGGTGCGAGGATTATCTTATCAAGGGGGAACATGTCAAAGTACTTCTGAGGGGCGAACATCGGCTCGTGTGGCCGGTTCATGCCAATGCACATTAAAAAGGGTTTGTCAAAGCTCTCAGATAGTTTTTCGGCAGCCCATTCAGCATTCAGCTCATCAGGCATCAGGTCACGATCGTCATCATTAACATACCTGAATGGCAAATGATAAAGCCGCCAGCCTTTATATCCCGGGATCCCTTTTTCAGGATCGGGGGGTATGTCCGGAATGTTTCCCAGAGGTCCGAATTGGTCCCCGATATCATATTTGTCGGCAAAGTCCTGATGTACTGCGGCATTTGCCCAGGGGTTCAGCTGCCCGTGAGCATATACCGTATCCGATGTACCATCCCAGGCCCATGGACCCCAGCTTGGTTTTGCACCAAACTCATCCCATACATTCCACTCCTCCTGACTGTTGTGAAAGATCTTTCCCGTTCCTATCACTTTGTATCCGTGATCCTTGAAATAATCAAGGAAAGTGACGGATTTCTTTAACACAGGGTTAAACCTCCAGTGGTCTTTATTGAAGTTATATCCGAAATATCCTGTCGTGTGTGGGTAGAGTCCTGTTAACATACTGGCCCTGCTGGGCCCTGATACCGGAGCATTAGACTCCGCGTTAACAAATCTCATTCCCTGAATGGCGAGACTTTCAATATTGGGTGTAACTGCCTGCGGGTGGCCGCCGAATCCTTCGACGGCATCATTCAGATCATCGCAAATAATAAGTATGATGTTAGGACTATTACTTAAGCCTGAGCAGTAGGTCTTCATCACCGGCAAGCCCGCCAGGCTTCCCAGCGCCAACAGTTTAAGCGTGTCTTTCTTATTCATAGAACATCAGTTTATATCAATATTCCACCATCCTTCGTTGACAGTATGCTGCCGGAAAGGAGAGATAGTCAGGGGATAACTATTGAGCTGTCCTCTTCATCAAGGTTATCATTCCAGTAAAGAGGTGCGAGGTAGATACCTCCTTCACCTACTCCGGCAGTGCTTACAAACCACTTCCCGTTCTCATCCCTGACCACCTCTGCGGCATGGGAATCTATATGTCCCACTTTATCTTCCAGGTACCATTGGAAAGGACTCCTGGACTCAAAGACATCAGTGCCGACATAACCCTCACGGGGGCCAATGAAGAGATAATATGTATCGCCTCTCCTGACCACAAAAGGTGATTCGGTAGGCCCTCCTGCTTTATGAATACGAGGGTCGGTGAATGCTATGTGTCTTTTACCCCAATGAACAAGATCTTTGCTTAGGCGATATGCCACTACATGATTACCACCTTTCGGATCTGTATTGGCGCAATAGTACATTATCCACTGATCATCAAGCCTGAGTACCATAGGATCACGGGCATCAAACCCGTCAACAAATAATGGATTTTCAGGATGACGGGTCCAGGTAATAAGATCGGTCGATGTTGCGAGATGCATACGATAGTTATAGCCTGTCTTGCCTCCTGCGCAATAAAACATGTAATATATCCCGTCATTCATGACAATATGAGGTGCCCACAGATGCATTTCCTTCCATGGGTCCCACTCAACCGGGAAAGGATAAGGAGCAACCTTCCACTCGCTGTCTTTCAGACTCTCAGATTTGGCATGGGAGAATCCCCTGGTACCTCCGATGCCATAGAAATGCCATAGACCGTTGGGTTCTTTTATGAAACAGTGATCATTGATGTTACTCTGGTTGTATATATTTACAAACTCCCCGGCTGCCACGTGTTCGGTTTTTGTTTGGGGTTGTCCCGACTCTTTCCATGGCTCAAGCTGCAAATAGTCAAGGCCGAATTGACTCCGGGCTGGTGATGAGGTGTCAGGTGACCGGGCAATGAACATGATTGAATGATCTCCCTCCCTGAGAACATGAAGACCGAAATCATACATGGTTGTCGGGGCTAACTCTTTGTATGAAAGGTCGATTGAATCTGAAATAAGTTTATTGTCAAGATAAAATCTGAATGTTCCGAATTCCTGCCCTTTGATGAATTGTATTCTTATCTTGTATTCTCCATCTTTCAATACAGGCATTTTAAGGACGAGCGTGTCACCGGCGGCAATTTTATCCCACCAGAGATGAGACTTACCCCTTAACCCACTCCAGCCTCCTGTGTGAAGGCCCTCAACATAAACCGGAGTCAGGTATCCACCTGTACATGTACTGACTGTCATATCCTCACCTTCCATGTTGTCTGTTACTCCCATTTTGGAGCTGGTATCGGCGTCAATACGTTCTCCCGGGGGAAACTCAACGATACTGTTTTCACCTTCTTTAGAGAGGTAGTAATATGCCACTGTTCTATAGGACACAGAATCGGTTGCCGGAAACAATTTTTCAAGGCGAATATCCAGAGATGCGGAGAATGGCACATTGTCAGCGATGAACCACCTGTTGAGACTTTCATGGTCTCTCTGGACCATCGATCTGTCAGTAAGAGTATGGGCATGGTAAGCAGCACTGAAATAACTGTTGCCCCATGTTCCGAAGAGGGCATCAAGGCCATATCCGCTTATTGAATTCGATTCATCATTATCTGCAACGATATCATATTTGCAGTCTCCCCACCACTTGCCGGCGGGATTATATATATCCATCATCAGGCCGCAAAGCCTGCCGGCTCCTTTTGCCTTTACTACAGTCCATACTGAGCCGGTCACCTTAGCCTCCCTGTTCCATACTGCATGAAATCTTGCATATCTGTCAGAAGGCCCATTCAGTGGGGTCGTTGTGACAAGAACCTTCAGGGACCTTGTTTTGGCACCATCATTTCGAAGTGTGATCAGGGCTTCATTTCCATATGGCATGAACCAGTTGCTGTAAAGCATGTTTTCAGTCATCCCTGCCGGTAAAGAGCGATATGTGTTCCAGCCCGGAGCAGTACCGAAGAAATCTCCCAGGGGGCAGTACACACTTGGATCCCTTTCTCCGTCCCAGTAAGCTGAAAGCATGAGTTCCCTGAATATATCGGAATCATCAGATGGGATTTCCCTCTTCATCTGCCGTGACCACCTTATTTCACCTTCAGGTCCAAGGTTGCATGACGGGACTAGTCTGCCTTCGTCAGGAAAAATCCTGAGAGAGGTGATTGCACCCTTTCCTGCGGCATGAAAAAGGGTGGATATCTCGCCCGGGTGGATAGTAAGTTCAATGGTATCTGTGGTAGCTTTCTTTGCAGGGAAGGAGTGGAAATCCTGGTTCAAACCGAGGAAATTATCGGCCTCTTTAAGAGAAGAATAGGCCTTTTGCATTAATCCGGTGCTAAAAGCAGGCAGGGAGGTTCCTTCAGGGAATCTCCGGATACCGAAATGAACGAACTCGCCCATATCTTTGTCGGCCACAATTTTACATGACTCACGGAAGGGGATGGGGATAAACAAATTAAGACTTCTGCCGGCACGGTAAACGAGGTGTGGATAATCACGTCTCAGGTCGGAGTACAGTTCATATAATGAAGCTTCTATTACCGGGATGTCTGATCCGTCAAGGAAAAATGAAATCCGGCCTTCCCCGGGCAAGGCTGCCCATATTGAGGTTATGATACCTGGCCCATATACTTCTGTCAGAACATACCTGTCACCCTCCATCCTGCAGGATCCTTTGCCTGCTCCGCTATTCTTCCTGTCATCAGCAAATGTAATATAGCCAATACCTGAGTCGTCCCCCGTCCAAAGGGTTTGTCTTTCACCTTCCGAAGGGTATAAAGACAAAGCTTCCATATCTGTAAGTCTCCTTATCAGATCAGGATAGGCAGGGGGCGTTTGAGAAAACAAGTTTCCTGTCAGTATCAGAAAACAGAATGCAAGCGCTGACACCTTCAAATGTAAAGGATTCATTCCTTTTCCGGGATTAATTATACTCATCTTCCGTGTCTGGTTTGTAATTGGGAACAATCTTTTCTGAAGTCAATAACGGGGGCCATTGTTCCGTACAATGGCCCCCGTTAAAAGACTGCATTAGAAATAAATATTAAAATTTATGTAGACTATTTTGCCCAGGCCGGATTCTGTACAAGGTTCGGATTCCTTTGTATTTCTCCTGCGGGGATCGGAAAATAATTCCATTTTTCTGCTACGTTTGTTGCCTGAAGATTGGCGTAGTAATTTGCCCTGGTTTTATATATTGGCCTCAAAATAGGATTTTGCTGCGCTATCAGTTCCCGGGCTGGAAGGCCGGTGTTTGTTTCGACAAGAATGCCCCAGCGAACAAGATCATTTTTTCTACCCCTGGCTTCTCCAACAAGTTCCTTGGCATATTCATCCCTGATTGCCTGTCGCAGCTCTTCCTGGGATAAACCTGCCGGGAGATCTGCCAGTTGTGCACGGTTACGGATAGAATCCACAGCATCGTATGCAACGGCAGTGGGTCCGTTAAGTTCATTTTCAGATTCTGCCAGGATAAGGAACGCTTCTGCCAGACGCATGTGTATGACATCAAACCCGGAGTTTTGCTTTGCCATGGGAGAACCTATATCCATCAGAGGATCATCAACGGGCAAAGGAACTTCCATATATTTCAGGCACCAGTTGAAGTTGGTCTTTTTCCCGTCAATAGAGTCAATAACCGTATATTTCTTTCTTATATCTCCAGGTTCATAAGTATCAACAAAGCTCTGATACAAGCTCCATGCTCCGATTCCGTTGAACCATACCGGTGCAGGGGTTATATGCGATTCAAAATTACCCTGTGGCCTGTATTGATTTGGCATTTCTGCACTAAAAGCATCTTCTTTATATTCGACACCGAATATCAGTTCATCGTTTCTTTCATTTGATGAGCGGAATACATCTCCATAATTAGCAAGCATACGATGAGGTGACTGAGAGATAACTTCTGAAGCTTCTGTTTTTGAACCTGCCCAATCCTTCTGCCATTGATAAATTCTGGCTTTCAGTATCTTGGCCGCCCACTTGGTGGGCCTTCCTTCGTTCTGTCCCCAGGTAGTAGCAGGAAGATAGTTCTCCGCCTCGTCCAGATCGGTGAGCAAGTTGTCAAGAATAGTGTTTCCTGAGGTTTTCTCTAACTGGGAAACGACATCCATTTCAAGTTCATCGGTCCAGAATGGTACGTCACCCCAACAGGTAACAAGGTAATAATAGAGCAAAGCCCTCAGGAATTTGGCTTCTCCAAGAAGCGCGTTTTTTTCGTTGTCTTCAAGCGGAGATAGATTTATCCTGTTGATCGCCATATTGGCATCCCTGACCCCCATGTATGCCTGAGTCCAGTAGTCAAGTATCCTGCCGTCATATTCAGTTGCCATAAAAATTCCGGAGACCATCCCTCCGAACATCACTGCCCGTGGTGTGAAGAATTGGTCTGTTCCTATGTTCCAACTATGAATTATGCTGCCAGAGAGAGTACCATTGCTGAACCTGAAATAGACTCCGTTAATGGCAGTAAGGCATTCTTCTTTTGTGTTAAAGTATTGATCGGCAGACAAATTGCCCCTTGGATCCTCTGTAAGGAACTTCTCACAAGATGTGAACGAGAGCAAAATTATTACGATAAATATGATTTTTTTCATTTTCATGTTCTTTTGAATGTTCTTCTTCAATCTCTTCAATTAAAATGTAATATTCACTCCAAAAATGATTGATTTATTATTGGGGTACACGACATTGTCATATCCTCTGAGTACATCATCCGTTCCAAACTGACTTACTTCCGGATCATAGTTAAGGTATTCCTTGCTTTTGATAAGGAACAGGTTTGTACCCGTTACATACAGGCGTGCCTGTTTGAAGAGTTTATTTATTTCAGGTATCGTATAGCTTAACTCAAAGGTTTTAAGCCGCAGGAATGATCCGTCCTGGACGAATTTAGAGTTTGAATACATGAGAATATTATTGGCAATTCCAGCACCCGGCCATTCAGCGCCTTCAGGATTAGCCTGTGTCCACCGTCCTGCTGCCAGGGCACTATATGTATTAAGCTCATGTCCGCCAACTTCCAGAGAACTGCTATTGTAAAGGCTTGTATTATAGACATCATTACCGTAAACACCCTGGAAGAAGAAGCTAAGTCCGATGTTTCTGTATTTAAACGTGTTCTGAATACCTCCGAAAAACTTGGGGTTGGAGTTACCGATGATAGTCTCATCGTAAACATCAACAACGCCATCCGCTGTTCCTTCCGGCCCGGAGATATCTTTAAAAGTAAAGTCCCCGGTTACGGGATCCACCCCTTCAACTATGTAACCCGTGAATATTCCGAGAGGTTCATCTTCGATAAGCTTACCTGTAAGTGCACGCGAAGGAGCCGGCAGCCTGTAGGTTTCAATGTATGTCTTGTCGCCAAGGTCAATAATTTTATTATTATACTGGGCGACATTAACAGAAAGATCCCACGAGAAATTCTTTTTTGAGACTATTTTGGCGTCAATAAGAGCCTCATAGCCAAGATTCTGAAGACTGCCTATGTTCTGAAGCTGGCTGGTAAAACCTGTTATGTATGGCACTTCGACTTCAAAAAGAAGGTCAGTTGTTTTCTTATAGTAGAAGTCCAGTTCGACATTTAACCTGTTATTGAGAAAACCTGCTTCAATACCGGCATCATATTGTTCAGTGGTTTCCCACCTTATATCCGGATTTGATAAGGTTCCCTGTATAACGCCCGTTAATTCTGTGTCATTGATTACGCCTCTTATGGTTGACAGCCTGGGAAGTGTTGAGAATGTTGGTATTCCCTGGTTGCCGGTGATACCATAGCTAAGGCGGAGTTTAAGATTGTCAAAAACTCCCAGGTCTCTTATAAATGGCTCCTCGGAAAGCTTCCATGCAAAGGCAGCTGAGGGGAAGTTGGCCCACTTATTATTCTTTCCCAGCCTGGACGAACCATCACGTCTGAATGAAGCAGTAAAGAGATATTTACCACCTACTGAAAAATTGACCCGTCCCAGGAACGATACGATATTCCATTGGTTATACCCTGAGGAAATAGACCTCTGGTCAGTTTCAGTGAATTCAAGAGCATAGAATTTGGTTACATCGTTGAGCAGTTTGTCACCTGCAAGGTAACTTGATTCTCCCTTGAAGGATTGTACTGTTTGACCCAGGATCACATTAAAAGATGAATTTGAAAACTTCTTATCATAACTGAGGATGTTCTCATTCAGGACAGTTGACTGGTCGTTGTTGCTGATACTCCCGAATCCCCCGGAATTCTGTGCAGCCCTGTTTGGCTTACTACCTGGAAGATAGACCTGTGTCTTGCTGACAAACTTTTCATAACTAAATGATGATTTAAATACAAGGCCGGGCATGATATTGAATTCTGCATTAGTAATTGCAGTCAGCCTGTTGTTAAACGTCTCATCAGTGTTCATCTCAGCTGCAGCAAGAGGATTGTCAAACAATACGCCGCTTTCCCAGTGATAATTATAATCGCCATTTTCGTCACGAACACTTATCAGAGGATTAAGAAGCCTGAGTATCCCGGCACCATATTTTGGATTATCCGTATATTGGTCACTATACCTGAGATTCATGCCTATTGCGAAAAAATCAGAAACTTTCTGATTCAGTTTCAGGTTCACATTATATCTTTCGAATTCATTGGAGAGTAAGATACCTTCCTGCTTAAGGTAATTTCCTGACATGTAATACTGGGTCTGTTCTGTACCTCCCTGTATTGCAATACTATTATCGGTAATATAGGCATTTCTAAGTCCTACTTCCTGCCAGTCTGTTCCCTCCGGAAGATTGTCAAGATCATATTCAGGCGTGGATCCGATGTTAGTTAAACCATTATTATAGTATTCGGCAAACTCTCTGCCATCCATTACTGCAGACTTGCCGGCAACTTTCTGCCATCCATGTGATGTGTTTACGGTTACTGAAGATTTACCGACGACTCCTTTTTTTGTTGTGATCAATATTACACCATTTGCCCCCCTGGTACCATAGATTGCTGTAGAAGAAGCATCCTTAAGCACCTCAATCGATTCGATATCATTTGGTGATACGCTGTTCAGGGCGGCTCCGATTATTCCATCAATCACATACAAAGGCTCATTCCCTGCGGTGATTGAGTTTCCGCCCCTGATTCTGATTGTTGTTCCTCCTCCTGGCTCATTGCTTGCAGAAGTTACAAAAACGCCTGCTGCCCTTCCCTGTATGGCCTGGCCAATATTGGCTACCGGGGCAACGAATGTTTCCTGGGCATCTATTGATGACACTGACCCGGTAATATCGCTTTTCTTTACAGTTCCATAGCCGATAACAACAAGTTCATCAAGTGATATAACATTGGATTCCAACTCAACATTCACCACATTCCTGTTGTTGATCATTTCCTCTTTCGTTTTCATTCCGATGTATGAAAAGGTCAGGGTAGGATCGGTAATGGAATTGTCATAATCGAGGCTGTAGTTCCCGACATTATCTGTGAGACATCCGATGTTTGTCCCTTTAATCGTTACAGTAACTCCTGGCATAGGTTGTTTCTGGTTATCCAGGACTTGTCCCTTAACTGTTTTTAATTGCATAGAATCAGTACTATAGGATGCCATAGCATAGTATCCGGAACCAATAGTACTACACAAAAACAGTAAAAGCAATTGAAGAATAGTTCGAGTCTTTTTCATAAGATAGATAGTTGTTAAGTTAATATAATGACTTAATACTATAGGGTTATACGATTAATCAAGT
>QKGI01000015.1 GCA_003250475.1 Bacteroidota bacterium
TCAGAATGCAAGGTTAATGTGGATTATGGTTTTACAATGGTAAGGAAAATTGCTTTCAGGTACAGAAGGACTCATTTAAGGCCTGTCGGGATTATCCTGTGATATGCCTGAAATTGCCGAGGATTTAATGTTTCCGGCATGAGATCACATAATGTATATTTTACAATTGCCTGGGAATAATTCACATAAAGAGATTTAAAGGCTTTATTATAAAACAGATCATGTGTTAACCCGGGTTAGTTGATGAGTCCGGGAGCAAAAGTTTTGTCCGGTCCTTTATCCCTCGTTATCCAAAGGCCTTTATTGAAGTTTTTGGCAGTGTTCCGGAAATACCATTCATTTCATGAGGCTGGAACTATAGGAAAAACTGCAATTTTATCGGCGCCTGAATGAGTGAGAACCTTTTATGCTGCAATTCAAACGTTTTTTTTCAGTTTTTTGAATTATTGCCTCTGTTTATATTATATTTAGTTTAAACGATTAGGCGGCACATTATCAATTAAATACTATTAGTTTTTGTAGCTTGTAATATATCCGAATGCCGGTTTTCGGTATTAAAATGGTCCACACAGACATAAAAACAATCTGCAATTTAGTGTCTATTTTGATGAAATATTTTGCATTTCGTTAGCTAACTCACATATATAGAAGAAGAAAGAGTATGTAAAAAATATTGGATGGATTGTGTAATATGAAAAATCGGATATGTTTAAAGATTAAGCAATGCCTGATGAAATGAAGCCAATGCTCATGCATACAGACAGTACCTTTATAATAAAAATGGTGCAAAAGGAAGCGTTTATGCCAAAGAAAAACCTGTCTCTGACGGATGATAAGCATCCTTTAAGCATAAAGATTGACGGGTTAGATTTCCAGGCAATAAATAATCCGGACACGAACGGACTGCTACATCCGCATGCAATTAAAACATACTGTTATGAAAGGGCTGCGCGACTTCTCACAGAGGTATGGCATGATACCTATTAAATCAATGCCCAGGCCCGGTACAACGATGGCGGGAGCTTTGGTGCCGGCTGTGAAGGCTCTGCAGCTAACCATAAACCAAATCTAAGGGGACCAATGGATCTGATGGCCCCCTAAGATTTAGTCTGTTTAATGATAAGGCAATGGCATAAATACTTATGTAACTAAACCCCTGCCTCAGGTTGAATGCCTCCGGGCTTTACCTGATTGAGAATACGATAGGTAGACTAAACCATACCGGCACCGGGTTTCCATCCTGCTTGCCGGGCTTCCATCGTGGCATGCCGCTGACAACCCGCAATGCCTCGTCATCAAGCAGAGGATCGGCACTACGTGTGACTTCAACCCTTGTCACTTCACCTGTCCTGCCAATCACGAACCTGAGGTACACCGTACCCTGTATCTGGTTTGCCAGGGCATCCTCAGGATAGATTATATGGTCACTGAGGTACCGGAGCAAAGCTTCGGTGCCTCCGGGAAATGATGGCATCTCCTTGACGACGATGAAGGGCTCGGGCTCGACCGGTGTGACAGGCTCCGGCTCAATGGTTTCAACAGCCACCTCAACGGCTGCACCGTCGACTATCTCCTGGTTGAGGATGTCGGCAGGAGGTATACCTGTCGCATCTATGTCTGCAACAACTTCCGGTGGGACGAAGCGCAGATTGTCAATGGCTTCAGGCGGTGGTTTCGGTGCCGGGGGAGCCGGCAGCTCGGGAGGCTGCAGCAGGGTGTTGTCGGTGATGGCAACAACCTCAATAATGCTGCCCGGCTGTCGGACTGTGTGATCCGAGGCAAAGAACGGCACCAGTATTAACGAGGTGCCAAAGATCAGCCCCGCTGCAATGGAGATACTCATCGTCGATCCGTAACGTCTCCGGAGATCATACGCCCCGTACTCCTTGTTGCGGTCCCGGAAAATGATCTCATCAAATCCGGGTACATTTTCATTTTTCCTCTTCATAAATTTCAGTTTTTAAGTTGAAGAATTTAATGAAGAGGCGCCTCTTGCTTAACAAACAACAAAAATCATACCGAAAATAGTTAGATTCAGCAAGAATATAGGCTATTCTAAATTTATTTTATTCAGGAAAACGATCTTTTTAACAGGAGGGTCAGCGCTGGCGAACCCTGCCAGATAATGATCAGTAATACTGATGGTTGCGACTCAGGCCGGGAGATGTTGTTCTCAGGTCATATTTTCAGGATGACGGAAGCAGCCGACAAGATGATCATTGACAATTCCTGCCCCCTGGAGGAAGGCATAGGTGATTGTCGATCCGACAAATGTAAAGCCTCTCTTCTGAAGGTCTTTGCTTATCATGTCTGAGAGAGGGGTACGTGCAGGCAGTTCGCCGAGACTCTTCCAGTGGTTAACTACAACAGTGCCGTTTGTAAATCCCCATATATATTTATCGAATGACCCGAACTCTTCCTGTATCCTGAGAAATGCCCGTGCGTTGTTGACAGCCGACCTTATCTTCAGCCTGTTGCGGATAATCCCCTCGTCATTAAGCAGTTCATTGACTTTTTTCTCATCATAGGAGGCTACCTTCGACGGGTCAAAGCCTTCGAAGGCACGACGGTATCCTTCGCGCCTGTGAAGTATGGTCCTCCATGACAGGCCGGCCTGGGCACCATCAAGAACGATGGCTTCAAACCATTTTTTATCATCGTGCACGGGCACTCCCCACTCATTGTCGTGGTAGCTTATCATCAGCGGGTCACCCGAGGGCCATTCACATCTCTTTTTCATCTTAATCCAAATCTGTAGGATAATTTAAGCAGGAAAACATTATGCGGCTTTGTCCCGGTGAAAAGATTCTCCGCCTGGGAGCTGAAGTCGAACAGGCCATCGCCCGTATAGTATTCCCTGGTCTGTGACCAGACAAGATAGGCTGTCGAGCCGGGCAGAAACTCCCAACGTACTACAAGGTTATGCAGGAATTCGCTTACAGTGAAGTCTGGATTGTCAAATTCGTAATCAGTCCAGCTGTCAAGGTTCTCGTCAACAAGATATGACGGATCAGAATAGATTATCTCGCCGGGTGCAAAGGTATGGTACCTGTCCGTCAGCCGGTCAGCCAGAGGATCAGTGATGTGTTTGAAGTTAAAGTATCTCCCTGATCCGAGGAAGGGCTGTCCCCAGTACTGGATGGTCAGGTCGGGTGTTATGTTATAGTCGACTCTCAACGACAGACTCAGAATTTTCTGGTCAATGGAGGCAAAGATATACCTGGGGGTGTAGACACCGCTGGTAACTGATCTCACCGTCACATACTGCATGTTATTCATGGTTCGGGTCCACTCAGGCTCCAGGCTGACAGTAAGGGTGTTGACAGGACGGTATTCAAACTCCAGGCTGAGATAATACCTTGTCATCACCTCCTCGAATGTCCTGTGGAGACTGAAATCAAGTTCAGCAGATAATTTCTTCCGCGAGTTCGAATTTATTCCTCCTCCGATGTAAAGCTGCCCGGGCATTTTCATCGAGGGGCCTCCTCTCAGCAGCAGGTTATCTGTCTCCGGTGTGTTTACCTGGGCACTCAGGAATGATCTCCAGAGGTTTTTGTAATGTGCAGACCACGATTGTGATATCCCTGCTACATTCAGGTTGCCGCCAAAGTCGTTCAGGTGTATGAGGTTGGTGCCGAAATACATGCTGTTGAATATGCCAAACGGCTTGTAGATGTTGTAGTTAATGACGCCTACTCCCAGGTACTGGTCTGCGACCTGCATATACCCGATGTCATTCAGTTCCAGGCCGGGCGATTTCCAGGCGGAGAGATAGAGGAACTGCCAGTTGCCTCCTAGTTTCCCGGTCATAAGGTTACCCCCGAAGCCGCTGAGTGAAGTACGTCCAGGGTCATATTCCGTATATTCGGCATCAGGTCGGCGGAAGTTATGTATGACGGATCGTTGTGTGCGTGCTATCGCTTCTTCTGTGCCGGTGACGTTACTGACGACGGTCCTGATCTGGAAGATATAATTCATGTCTCCGAAATACTGGGTGAAGTCTATCCCGGCCGTGGTGGCAGATTTATGATAATAATCCTCAGTAGACCCGTCAAGCTGCCTGATGGTGCTTGTCACCATCCCGCCTATTATTGTGTTCCCTTCACTGATATCCTGCTGAATCCTTCCGATGGCAAAATTGGTTAGTGGTTCAGCAGTTACATATGATGTCTCTCCGGTCACGCTGTTATATACCTTCGTGTTAACATGCGAAGTCACGGCTTCTATGGCACCAACGGAGAGTCCTCCTGCCGATTTACCTGTCAGCTTGGCTGCCCCTATGATAGGGGTGAAAGAGGGTGTCCATGCAAATTCGTCGTCACCGGGTGAATAGTCCATCGATGGTCTTCTGCCTATCCGCCTGGAATAGAAAAGGTTGTCATTACCCTCATCGCCGTCGCCTATGCCGAGGTTATAGGAGGTTATGTTTTTTCCCTCGATGAAGAAGGGTCTTTTCTCCCTGAAATAGGTCTCAAAGGCCGTCAGGTTGACCTCGGAGGGGTCAGCCTCCACCTGGCCGAAGTCAGGGTTAAGTGACAGGCTGAGTATCATATTGTTGGATACTCCGATCTTTGCATCGAGCCCGATATTACCCCCGGGATCAAAACCGTCGCGATAGGGATTTCCCTCTTCTGCTTCGTATGTCTCCATCCTGGCCACCCCGTAAGGTGTAATGTCAAAGAGTGTCCGGGGCCTGATATTGCTCAGCCCTTTAAGCAGGCCTATGTTATGAACCACGCCTGAGGCGTTTCTGGCAATAGGCTGCCACAGGTCAGACTCGTTATGACGGTAAATATTTCTCATGACTTCCAGACCCCACACCTGGTTCTCCTCGCCAGAGAAACGAAGCTGGGTAAGAGGTATACGCATCTCCGCTGCCCATCCCCAGTCATAAATGCCTGTCCTGACGTACCAGATAGGATCAAATGTCTCGTCTTCATTCATCCCGTCGTCAGTCCACATAAGGTCACCCTTGACGCCGGCGGCACTGACGCTGAAGCCGAAGGCTGTCCGCTGGTCGAAGTATGAATCGAATGCAATCATCACCTCGTCGCCATCTGTGTCATCGCGACGGGTCATTCGTGAGACAATGCTGTCAGCTGCTGTATCCCATGCCTTTATGGCAATGTAGATATTACTGTTGTCATACAGGAGTTTAAATTCGGTCTTCTGGCTGGCTTGAGCACCCTCTGTGGGCTCATATTGCCAGAAGTCGCCCTCCCAGTTTCCCTGCAGCCAGGCGTCGTCATCCAGTTCGCCGTTAATTACGGGGGGGGTGTCAGTGCGGGTGGCAGTGTAAACCTTCTTTTCAAACTCCTGGCCGTAGGTACACAGTGGGACACAACATAGCAAGAGCATGAGGAGTCTTTTCATTGCTGTTAGTTTTCAGAGACAGTGTTTAGGCATAGCAAATTTATAATAATTTACAGGAGCGTAATACATTTTACTGAAAACAGAAAAGAGCGGAGAGAATAAATCCCCGCTCTTCCGGACCTGAATTGCTTTGTTAACGCAATCCGAATCTATATGTGAATTTTACCAGGAATACATCGTACGGTTTCTTTTCCGTATACAGGTTGTCAATATTCTGCCTGAGCGAGAAGGATCCTGTGGAGTCGCCATAGTTTCGTGTCTGGGACCAGACAAGATAGATTGTTGACCCCGGGCGGAATTCCCAGCGTGCCACGAGATTTGAGAGGAACTGGTCATAATTGTTATCAGGATTATCAAAGCTATATTCCCATATTCCGTCATAATTATCGTCTACATTGTATATATTATCCGTGGCATCGTATGATAACTCGCTTGCAGTGAGTTCATGGTAACGGTCGGTCAGCCTTTCTGCCGACGGGTTTGTCACCACCTTGAACCTGCTGTAATCCATTGCTGCCAGGAATGGTTGTCCCCAGTACTGAAGGGTGAGGTCTGGCGTGATATTATAGCTCAGTCTCAGCGACATGCTTACTATCTGCTGATCAATCCGGGCCAGGACATAACGGTCTCCGTCATCTATGTGCTTTACATACTGGAGGGTATTCATGTTCCTCGACCATGATGGAGAGACGGTGGCGGTAAACGATTGTCCGGGTTTTACTGTCAGCTCAAACCCACCTGAAAGACGTCTTGAGGATTCTTCTCCTCCCTTGCTGTAGTTGGTCCACAGGGAGGTATATACCTTCTTTGAGCTGCTGGTTCCCATATAGAGATACATGCTTTTATATGAAGGCCAGAGCATTGAAGGTCCACCGCGCAGTATAGTATTGGAGATTGAGTTTCCTTCATAGTTGCCTCCGAAGCTTAAATACCACAGGTTCTTGAACTGCACATAGAGGCTGAGGTTACCTCCTGTAAAGAGGTGAGTACCTCCGAAGTCCCATCCGGTCCACAGGTTGCCGTTGGGTCTTATCCTCCTGAAGATGCTGAAGGGCTTGTCGAAGCTGTATGCCGACCAGAGGCCGGAGATTATAGCGTCGGCGCTCTGGAGATATCCCACGTCGTTGAGGTCAAATCCTGGCGACTTCACATAGCTGAAAGCCATGAAATTCCAGTGTCCTCCTGTTTTGCCCGCCTGAATATTTCCTCCAAAGCCATTGAGTGAAGTACGGGTGGGATCGACTTCAAGATAATCGGCATCGGGTCTCTGGAAGAGATGCACTGATGACTCCTGCAGGTCCCGGATAGCCTCTTCGCTGCCGCTCAGATTACTTACCGCTCCGTTGAAAGAGACGAACCAGTCGCGATCTTCTCCGAAGCTATGCATGAAATCGATGCCTGCCGTGTTGGCATTCCTGACTAGGCCATCGATACCGCTTTTTTCAAGGAAGCGGTGGGTATTGGTAAAGGCTCCTCCTATAACAGTCTTTCCCCCGTTAAAATCTTTCATCACACGTGAAACGAAATAGTTTGTTAGAGGCTCAACGGTCTGCCAGGAACGGTCGCCCAGGCTGTCTATCTCAGCCCTGCCTTCTGCAGTCACGGCCTCAACGATGCCTATCGACAGCCCGTCAGGTGTCTTTCCGGTCAGCTTGGCGGCACTGATTATAGGGGTGGAGCGTGGCTCCCTCACGTATTCATTGTCTTCGGTATCTGCTCCGAGGTGTGGACTGCGTCCTATCCTTCTCGAATAAAAGAGGTTGTCATAACCTATATCACCGTCACCAAGTCCCGTCCTGAAGCTGGTTATGTTTTTACCTTCGATGAAGAAGGGTCTTTTCTCTTCGAAGAAGGTCTCGTAGGCAGTAAGATTTACCTCCGACGGGTCAGCCTCCACCTGCCCGAAGTCCGGGTTGACGGTAAGGTCAAGCGTCATATTGTTGGTGATGCCGAACTTGGCATCGAGCCCGCCGTTGTATTTCCACCCTTTGCCGGTGGCAAAGGGGTTGCCCTCTTCCTTTTCAAAGGTCTCTATGCTGCCAACGACGAAAGGTGTTATGTCAGCCTGTTTCCTCGGTTTAATCCCGGTCATACCTGTCATTTCGCCGAAGTTATGTACTAGTCCTGAAGAGTTACGGTCGATAGGTTGCCATACCGAGGTCTCCTGTGTCCGGAAGAGGTTACGGAAGACCTCCAGTCCCCATACACCGGTATCTGATATCCTGAACCGCAGCTGTGTCAGGGGTATGCGCATCTCAGCCGCCCATCCCCAGTCGTATAATTTTGCAGCGGTGAACCAGATAGGATCCCAGGTGTCATCCTCAATCTGTCCGTCACGGGCCCAGATGAAGTCGTTCTTTACCCCTGCCGCGTTGGATGCAAATACGAAGCCTGTCTGACGGTCGTGATAACTGTCGAAGCTTATGCCGACGAAGTCTCCGTCGCCGTTATCCCGCCTGGAGATACGCCTGACGATACTGTCAGGCTCGGTGTCATAGGCTTTTACCAGAACGTAAATGTTGTTATCATCAAACAACACCTTGAACTCGGTCTGCTGTGCAGGCTTTGACCCGTTATTCGGTTCGAACTGTGAGAAGTCACCTCCCCAGGAGCCCTTGAGCCAGGCCTCATCCTCAACTGAACCATCTATTACAGGAGGTGCGGAGGTGAAGGTGGCGATGTAGTTTTTCCGTTGTATGGTGTCCTGTGCATTGAGAAGGGTGACTATAAATAAGGCAATGATAATCAGGGCAATTCTTTTCATAGCGGTTAGCGTTAATCACAATTTCAAGTCCGTATTAAAGACCTTTCTGTGGCGGCAATTGCTGCACCGGACAGTCACTTTGTGCATGCTTCCCGGGAAGATTATCGGTGGTTGGCAGGCTGGCGGCGGTGACTGGCAGTCAGGAACCGGCCAACGGCAGAAGGTCAGAACAGCTCGTATGTGTTACCCGTATGGTCGAGAAACCTGAACAACCCTTCACGTGGTATGATCAGCGAGGCGGTGTTGGTATTAGGATGGAACGAGAGCCGCTCATGGGAGAGGAGGGTTTTGTCGATGAACAGATGGACATGATGATCAACGTCGTTGATAAGTCCGAAAGGAGAGACCGAGCCGGGGGTGAGGCCCAGGTAATTCATCAGCCTCCTGTCAGAGGCGAACGACAGTTTGCCCTGGCGCAGCTTCTGTTCAAGCTCCCTGATGTTAAGCTTTGAACTGTAATAAAGTATGACAAGATAATGTCTGTCGCCTTTGTGGTTACGAAAGAATATGTTTTTACAATGGCCGGAATCGATGCCCGCCCAGTATTTCATGGCTTCCTCCACGGTGGGTACCGGGGGGTGTTCAATATACTCGTAAGGTATCTGAAGTTGGTCCAGCAGAGCATATAGTTCTGCCGGTCCTCTCATAAGGCATCCCTGCTTTTAGGGCAGTAGCTGAACGGCAGCTCACACAGGAGGGCCAGGTCTTCACCCGCTTCCCGCAGATCCACATCCTCCTCATCGTAGTACCATTCGATATCTACAGGGACTCCTTCGTTGTTAAGATCTCTTAGCTGCGACAGGATATCGAAGATAAACTTTGCTGATGACGAATTGAAATACTCCAGGTCAAGCTTGAGACGCAGCGGCTTCTCATCAGAATAAATATTGTCTTTCCTCACTCCGGCGGCAAATTCGTCCATCCATTCTATCACCGGATAGTAGAGGCTACGTACATCCTCCGGTGCTGACTTCCCGGCAATGATGAATTTGTTTTCTTCCGGTGCCAGTGTTATCTCAGGAGTGAGGTCTGTAGCCCGGTGTAAATAACTTTTCATGTTTCTCCCTTTTATGCAAAAATTGCAATTTTTTTTAAAAAAGTCAACAAATTATCACAGCTCACAGGAGTCCACCGTTGTCATCATCGGGTGAATATCCCGGGTCTTCAGCAAGTACTGGCTTCTTTGATGCTTCGACCGCCAGCGTGTCACACCTCTCGTTCTCAGGGTTATTGTTATGTCCTTTTATCCATATCAGGGTTACCTGATGGCGTCTGTAAGCTTCCAGGAAACGTATCCAGAGATCCGGGTTTTTCTTTTTTGCAAACCTTTTCCTTTCCCATTCAAAAACCCATCCGTTGTTTACGGCATTGACAAGGTATTGCGAGTCGGTATAAAGCCTGACCTTCACACCGTTTCTCCTTAGTGCCTCGAGCCCGGTTATTGCAGCCAGCAGTTCCATCCGGTTATTGGTGGTAAGACGATATCCTTCAGATAGTTCCTTGCGGTGGCTACCTGAAATAAGTACTACGCCGTAGCCACCCGGCCCGGGGTTACCGCTGCAGGCTCCGTCGGTATAGATCGTTACCTCATCAGCCATGCGGGAGGATAATGCCGGTGTTGCTGATGAAGAGCCTTATGGCGATAGCTATCAGGATGATACCGAAGAACTTTTTAAGGATATGCAGGCCGGTCGGGCCCAGCAGACGTTCAATGGCGGATGTGAGCCTCAGCACGAAGTAGACGACAACCATGTTCAAAAGGAGGGCGATGAGTATATTTATTGTTTCATATTCCGCCCTGAGTGACAGAATGGTTGTTATCGACCCGGCCCCGGCAATGAGTGGGAATGCGATGGGTACTATTGTTCCGCCGCCGGGTGAGTCATGCTTGAAAAACTCCGCCCCCAGCACCATCTCCATCCCCAGCAGGAAGATAATAAATGAACCGGCAATGGCAAATGATCCTGCGTCGATGCCGAAGATGCCGAGCACCTTTTCTCCGAAGACCAGGAATGCCAGGAAGATTGCAAGCGACACAAGTGTGGCCTTGCCGGCATGCACGTCACCGGCTTTGGCTTTGATATCCAGTATGATAGGGATAGATCCGGGGATGTCTATTATGGCAAACAGGACCATGAAAGAGGCGACTATCTCGAGGAAACTCAATTGCATCAGGGAGAATTTTTGCAAAGATACATAAAAAACGCACAGTGAAAGAGGGCATGCAGCGTAACCCCGGACGACTGCGTGCCTGCATGACTGTCCCGACCTTACGGCCGGGGATCTCCGCTACGCTCCGGCAAGACTGCACGACCGCACGACTGCAAGACAAAGAAAAAGGGCCACCCCCGGCGGCCCTTTTTCCTAAAGTCTTTTGGTGACTACTGCCTTATATCCATCTCTTCCAGGAGGTATCCGGCTCCCGAATAGACATCCATCACCCAGAGAACATAGCGTATGTCAACACATATGCATCTCTGAAGGTCTGGTTCGAAGGCGATATCGCCTGTCATTGCTTCCCAGTTGCCATCGAAAGCAAGACCTATAAGCTCGCCTTCACCATTGATGACAGGACTGCCTGAGTTGCCGCCGGTGATGTCGTTATCGGTGATGAAGCATACCGGCATATGACCGTCAGCAGCAGCATAACGTCCATACTCCTTCCTGCTGTTCAGGTCAATAAGGCGCCGGGGCAGATCGAACTCATAGTCGCCCGGCTTGTATTTCTGAACAACACCGTCGAGTGTGGTATACCAGTTGTAATGAACGGCATCATACGGGAAATAGTCGAGTACCTTCCCGTAAGTCATTCTCATCGTAAAGTTAGCGTCGGGGTACTGTGTCTTGTCAGGCACAAATTCCATGACTCCGGCAAGGTATGTACGCTGTCCCTTCGACAGGTCGGCATTGTATCCTTCCAGATCTTTCTGAAGGGCTAACCGCATCTTGTTTACTGACCTGGCAACGAGATATGCCGGGTCTTTCTCAATCAGCCTGAGACTGGGTTTATCAAGGAAGGCATTGAGTTTCTCCGTGGTGGTAAAGATCGATCTGGAGAACATCTCTTCCACGAATGCATCCACATTACCCTTATACTTTTTGTCAATGAGTGAATAGAAATCCGGCCAGTACACAGGATCTATATCGTCCATATAAAGCCTGATCATTGCCTTGGTCATCGTACGGTCGGTTGGGTAGTTATAGTCGCCGTAAAAGTTATCGAGGTTTCTCCTGAGTCTTTCAATCAGGATGTTTGTTTTAACGGCGTCTTTGGCGGCAAGTGTCTCCTCAAGCAGTGTCATCTGGCCGGCAAAGTTTATCAGTTCCGTTGAACCCCTGAATACCTCGGTTAAGTACTGCATGGCATTCTGCTTTTCTGCCCTGTTCTTTACGGCATGCTCTATCAGTGAGAGGGCATTGCCATATTTTTCCTTCCTGCCGGCATCAGCGTTGACCCACTTCATAAAGTCAGCTTCAAAGGCTGCCTTTTTCTCAGCGGTGCGCAGACGTGTGAGGCCCTCGTTCTGTCCGATGGAGAATTTCCATGAGTTTGAAGAGCCTGAGTATTTTGAGGCATACTGAATGTTGACCTTTGGGTCGGCCATCATATCCTTCATCCATATATCCTGGCGTATACTGCGTATCTTGATCCTGTTGGCATTGGTGATCTTCATGGCCTCGTCTACTTCGTACGAGGTCATGTAGCGTGTTGTGCCGCCAGGGTAACCCATCACCATTGTAAAGTCGTCTTTCTGCAGGTCTTTGATGGAGACAGGCAGGTAGCGCTTTGGCTTGAGAGGGACATTATCCTTTGAGTACTGTGCCGGTTTGCCGTCAGGGCTCATATAGACCCTGAACACGCTGAAGTCGCCGGTATGACGGGGCCACATCCAGTTGTCGGTATCGTGCCCGAATTTGCCTATTGAGTTGGGTGGTGTACCGACAAGCCTCACATCACTGTAAATCTCGTATACAAGCAGGAAATACTGGTTACCGCTATAGAAGGGCCTCACCATTGCGCGGTAGTGGGTGTTCTTCGTTGCCTCGGCTGCGATGGCTGAGCCTTCGTCCGATACTGCATCGCGTCTTTCAGCCTCGGTCATTCCCGGGTTGGTTTTACCAAGGACACGTGCTGAGACATCTTCAATCCTGACAAGGAAGGTGACGCTGAGACCGGGGTTGGGCAGCTCCTCATCCTTCGACATGGCCCAGAAACCTTCGTTCAGGTAATCGTGCTCAACGGTACTGTGGCTCTGTATCTGTCTGTATCCGCAATGATGGTTGGTCAGCAGCAGTCCTTCGGGTGATACGATCTCGCCGGTGCATCCGCCTCCAAAAATTACCACGGCATCTTTCAGGCTGGCATTATTAAGGCTGTAGATATCTTCCGCTGAGAGTTTAAGACCCATCTCGGTCATGGTACCTATGTTCAGCTTCTCTATCAGCGGCAGAAGCCACATGCCTTCGTCAGCCCTGGCCTGTGTGGCGGAGAAGATGACGAGGGTCACAATTATTGATAACAATTTTCTCATAAAAGTTTTAGTGTTGATTTTTGCGAAGGGCCAAAGTTATTAAAATCCCCTTCGCCTGTATTGATTTTAACATTTTATAAGAAAGGGAGCTCCTGCTGGGTATCGAGAAGGTTGAACGAGAGGCGGTGCAGCGGGCTTGGACCGTACCTGGCAATAGCTTTCCGGTGTTCCGGGGTAGGGTATCCTTTGTTATGTCTCCAGGCGTATTGAGGATAGAGGGCGTCAAGCTCCTCCATATAACGGTCGCGTTCCGTCTTTGCCAGCACCGAGGCAGCGGCTATGGAGAGGTAGGTGGCGTCGCCACGTACTATCGTATGATGGGGGATATCCCCGTATGTATAGAACCTGTTGCCGTCAATCAGCAGTAGCAGCGGAGTGACCGTCAATCCGGATATTGCCCTGTGCATCGCTGTTATTGATGCGCGGAGGATATTCATGCTGTCTATCTCACTATTGTCGCACGATGCGATGCTCCATGCCACAGCGTGGCCTGTTATCTCTCCGCGCAGTTTTTCACGTTGCCTGGCAGTCAGTTTCTTTGAGTCGTTGAGTTCCCTGTTGCGATATCTCTTTGGCAGTATCACTGCGGCGGCGTACACCGGTCCGGCAAGGCATCCGCGGCCGGCTTCGTCACAGCCTGCCTCCCTGATGCCGTCGAGATAAAATGGTTTGAGCATCAGGAGTTACTGTTTGTTGATCTGATGATTGATGACCACATCTCCCTGGCCGACCTCTCCCATGTATATCTGAGTGAGTTTTGCATACCGTCGGCTGAGAGGCGGCGGCGCAGCGCCCCGTCGCTGACGAGCCGTGCCATAGCCCCGGCTATGGCCTCTGCGTCGGCGGGACTGACGCAGAGCGCCGCGCCGCCGCTCACCTCCGGCAACGAGGTGGTGTCAGACAGGATACACGGCGTACCACAACGCTGCGCCTCTACCACCGGGATGCCAAAACCCTCGAGCCAGGGAACGAACACCAGAGCCTCCGCACCTCCGTAAAGCCTGCGCAGCACATCACGACCGACAGAGCCGGTGAAGAGTATATCACTGCAGTAAGGTGAAGCGGCAACCATCCTGTCAGTCTCCCGGGTAAGGTAAAGCCTCCGCCCGGCAAGAAGCAGCACATGTTCCCCATCATTACTGCGCCTGTAAAGCTCAAAGGCCCTGATGACAGCCTCAACATTCTTCCTGGGTGAGAAGTTGCTGACAAACAGGAAGTAAGGCCTCCCGCCAGTAAAATCCTCACGTGTCTTTTCCGCCTCACCCGGCAGGGGAGGTGAAAAAAGTCCTGCCACACCGTTGGGAACCACATCAACCCTGTCAGGGTCAATACCGTATGTTGATGCTATGTCTTCAGCCGAATATTGCGAGACCGTGGCCACTCTTGCCGCCTTGCGCGCGTACTGCGGGAAAAAGCGGCGGTAAAACCTTCGTTCACGGACGGGGATATCAGCGGGCCGGTGCTCGTGATTGAGGTCGTGAATCACCGGTATGCAGGGCACATCCGTGCGTAATGGCATAATACCGTCAGGGGCAATGAAGACATCGGCCTTTATCCTTTTTAAAACCGGAGGAAGAAGAACCTCATGCCAGAAGCGCCACAGCAGGGGATGAACCGTTCGCAGCGGCAGGGTGACATATTCAACATTATCCCCGGCAACAGGCGGCTCTTTCTGCCTCCTGTCCCCGATGAGCACAAAACGATGCCCGGGATGATCCCGGATGATCCCGGCGGTGACCTCCCTGGTGAACCACCCGATACCGTCACGGGGAACAGCCCTGAGCGTACGTGCGTTGATTGCAATAATCATTTTCTGCTGCTGCTTCTGAATTACAAATGTGGTAATTAATTTATAAATTGGCCTTTACTTTTTTATGACTATCTGATAAGATCTTGAGGAGAAAATTCCTGGTAAATATTATCTTCCTTCTTTCTGTGAGCATCCTTGTCAAGGTGTTCTGGGTGCTGGGGATCGACCGTACCGTTCAGAATGTAGTGGGAGAAACAGCCTATGGCAGCTATTTCTCACTCTTCAGCTTCTCGGTGCTCTTCACACTGCTGCTCGACATGGGACTGTCAGGGTTTAATAACAGGGCCGTCTCAGCCGACCCTTCAAGGGTGAAGCTCTATTTCGGTAATGTGCTTCTTCTCAGGTTGCTTCTTACTGTCGCATATTTCTCTGTCACCCTGGGGGTAGCCTTTGCCCTCGGCTATTCAGGATGGCAGCTCTCTATGCTGCTGGTGCTGATGGTCAACCAGGTGATGGCTTCGATGATACTATGGCTTCGATCCAACATCAGCGGCATGCAGTATCTCTTCCTCGACAGCCTGCTCTCTGTTGCCGACAGGCTGGTCATGATCATCATCTGTTCCCTGCTTCTGTGGGGCGGACTTACCCGGGGCGGATTCAGGATAGAATGGTTCATATGGTCACAGACAGCAGCATATTTCATTGTTATGTGCGTTGCCCTGGTCATCGTCATCCGCCGGGGCAGTGTCTCACAGGTAAGGCCTGATACCGGGGTCCTGAGAAGCATTATAGTGACCGGGTTACCCTATGCTGCTGTGGTGTTTGCCATGACCCTCTACTGGCGTATCGACTCTGTGATGATAGAGAGGTTACTGCCTGACGGCGCCAGGGAGGCGGGTGTCTACGCCCAGGCATTCAGGCTCTTTGATGCGTTTGCAATGATACCAGTCATGTTCGGCGGGCTTCTCCTTCCGATAATGTCAAGAGGGCTCTCCTCCGGAGGCGATATAAAGCCCCTGGTCTCCATGACCCGTCGTCTGCTGCTGGCGCCGCTGGGACTGGCAGCAGTGACGATGGCTACCTTCCCGGAGGAGATACTGGATCTGCTCTATGCCTCCCCTGCTGAGCCGGCAATAAAGGCGTTTACCCTCCTGATGCTGACACTTATTCCTGTTGGCCTGATTTACATATACAGCACCATCCTGACCGCTGCCGGCCACTTCAAGCTTCTCGGCATGATAACCATGTCGGGAATGGTCGTCAATATAGTCCTTAACAGGTTTCTGATACCCTCCTTTGGTGCCCCGGGGGCGGCGCTGACAGCCTTCATCACCCAGTCGGCGGTGGCCCTGGCATGCATCGTGGCGGTGGAGAAAAGGATGTTCAGGATGATAAGTTATGGCAGGATAATACTCTTCATAATGATGTTGATTATCACCTGGGCTGCCGGCCTGCTCCTTAAGATGACAGGCACACACTGGGTCACGGCAGCAGCGCTGCAACTGGCTGCCGGGATAGCTCTTGCCCTGTTCTTCAGGATGATAGAGCCTCTTAAAAGCCTGAAAATGATACTTGAGAGACCGGATTCAATTTAAAATTGTTATTTTTGGCCAGGATAAACAAGGCTGTGTGATATGAAGGGGTTGTTAACAGGCATTTTCTTTGCATCGATCTGCTCTCTTACTTTTTCGCAGAAGGCAATCAATCTGTCACACCAGGTGCTGGTGCCTGCCGGAAACCTGGTGACCCTTGAGGGCCTGACATACCAGCAGACAATAGGCGAAACAGCCGTTGAGGTCTCCCTGCCATCCTTTTATAATATCTCGCAGGGATTCCAGCAGCCCAGGTACATCCCGCCCGCAGTTTTTCCCGTAAGGGAGGGTAACGGGGTTGATTTCTTTCCCAATCCTGTGACGGAGACCAACGGCCGCATGTTTTACATCAGGTTATATGGTGTAATGAGCCGGCACTACCTGATTTTCATAAACAGTCTCATTGGTTCAATGATGTATACTCATGAGATCGAGCTCTCTGCCGATCATGATTATATTCACGAGATAAACCTGTCGCGTTACGGAAACGGGATTTATATTGCCACGGTGATCAGTACCGACGGTGTTATTAACAGATCATTCAAGATTGACAAACTGTAAAGTGAAGGATATGAAAAGAGTCTCATCTTTTGTGGTGGCGGTCATGGTGGGTTTGGTTGCAGTGACACAGACAGCCGCGGCCCAGGGGACGGTGCCGGGAGGCATCAACTACCAGGCGGTTGCCCGTGACAATAGCGGCAATGAGCTGGTCAACACCGACCTGGAGGTACGGTTCTCGATCAGGACAGGCTCTCCGGCAGGTCCTGTTGTCTACCAGGAGGTCTTTACCGATGTCACCACCACAAGATACGGCGTCTTCTCGCTGATAATAGGCAGAGGAGACCCTGTTCTCGGCACCTTTGACCAGATAGACTGGTCGACAACCAATCATTATCTCCAGGTCGAGGTCAAGTTTGAGAATCTCTACATGGATATGGGTACGATGCAGTTCATGGCGGTGCCCTATGCCCTGTATGCCGGCAAGTCGCTGGAGCCGGGTCCCGAGGGCCCTGCCGGGCCGCAGGGCGACCCAGGTGACCCCGCCACCGATGACCAGACGCTGCAATATGATGCGCAGACAAAAATACTCTCGATAGACAATGGTAACAGTGTAAGACTTGATACTATTGTAGCATTCAGGGCGAGGAAAAATACATCTCAGAACTGTGATATTAATTCAAATGTCATCTTGACATATGATGCACCAGATCTTAGTATTGGAGGTGGGTTTAACCCTAACACAGGAATATTTACAGCCCCTGCAGATGGTATTTATACTTTTAATGTGACTTATAACGCAGATGGAAGTGGAGGATCACGGGCTATAACCATGTATGTTAAATCTGCTCCTTATGAAATAATTGCAGATGAGATTAGTTCCGGAATAACCATCAGAGTAAGATCTGTTACTGTGAAACTCGACAAGGGAGATACGGTAAGTATCATAGTTTATACCGGGGTTTCCACTCAGACAGGCACAGGCTCATTTGCAGGTTATAAGGTAGGTTAACCGCCTTCCGTCATTGCTAGGCCACTTTGATATTTTTGACACTGTTCC
>QKGI01000055.1 GCA_003250475.1 Bacteroidota bacterium
AGTGGAGAACTGTTTTGCCTGGTTTGACAGCAGGATACGAAATGAAGGTGACACCATAACCGGTACTGACTTCTGGTTTATGCATAACCAGGCGGGACGTGCCTGGTATTTCTCACGTATATTGTACAATGTTGCACCGGGCATCACAAACGGATTGTTCATAGAGCTTGTAAGCCACATCGAGACATACCTGGCAGGATATCCCGAGTTGTTACTCGACATAAACCACCAGCGATTCCCGAAGCTGAAAGACATTTCATATGCCAAGTACATTAACGGGACGCTGGTCCTGCGATCAGGCGATTACCCTTATGACAGTCAGATAACACCGGATTACTCAGGCGGGGGAGAATATGTTTTTTATAAGACCAGGGGGTATAAACACCTGTATTACAGTCTTGGAGACATGACGCTTGCCCTGACAACAGCGGCTGTGACACCGTTAGACCGGTTGATCACCTTTGCCTATCTGTTCATTATCCCGCTGTTGTATGCCTTCCTGGTGCTCATCATTCTTACCCGTCATCCTGCCGAGCTGTTGAACTTTGACTCCTTCCGCAGGAAGTTACAGATGTCATTTGCTGCCGTTCTTGCGCTTGTTTTCATTATTGTGATAGCAGGGGCCCTGATGCTGAGCACAAAACAGTTCAAAACAAATCATATTCGATTATTGCGTGAGAAGGCTACTTCGATTGCCATAGAACTTGAACACAAGCTCTCATCAGAACATACACTGGAAAAGGGGTGGCAGGATGAGGGTTATCCTACTCTTAACCATCTGCTTGTAAAGTTTTCCAATGTTTTCTTCACGGATATAAACCTTTATTCGCCATCGGGTATGCTCCTCGCAACATCACGGCCCGAGGTCTTTGCAAGGAAACTGGAGGGAAGCATGATTGACCCTGTTGCCTTCGGTGTGCTAACCACAGGGAGCAAGGAGGAATTTATCGGCGAGGAGACAATAGGTGATCTGAAATACATCTCTGCCTATCTTCCTTTTTATAATGACGACAATGAACTGATGGCGTACATAAACGTGCCCTACTTTGCCATGCAGAACCTTCTTAAGGAGGAGATTTCAAACCTTGTGGTGACCCTGGTAAATTTCACACTGATATTCCTTGTGCTCATGATGTGGGTGGCAGTCTTCCTAAGTGAAAGGATAACCTCTCCGCTCTATATGCTTCAGCAGGCTATGGCTTCGGTAGTCTACGGCAAGGCAAACGAACATATCAGTTACAGCAGTCGCGACGAGGTGGGCGAACTGGTCAGGCAGTATAACCGGATGACTGATGAGCTTGAGGATAGCGCCAGCAAGCTTGCACGCACAGAGCGCGAAATGGCATGGCGTGAGATGGCAAGACAGATAGCCCATGAGATAAAAAACCCGCTCACGCCGATGAAGCTGAATGTTCAGCAACTGTTCAAATCATGGAACGATAAGGTTTCCGACTTCGACACGAGACTCAGAAACTTCACCGACAACCAGATTGAGTATATCGATAATCTTTCAAACATCGCCACAGCTTTTTCATATTTCGCCCGCCTTCCGGGGGCAGAACCCACCGAGGTAGATATCATTGCCCAGCTGAAAACCACCCTTGGGATGTTCGGAAGCGCAGAGAATGCAGATATCACCCTGGATACAGGAAGGATCACGAAAGCGGTCATTATGGCGGACAGGGAACACCTTAACGGGATATTCTCCAACCTGCTTAAAAATGCCATCCAGGCCATCCCGTCAGGCAGACATGGACAGATCAGGGTACAGGTGAACGCCGATCCGGATAAGGTACGGGTAAGCTTTATCGATAACGGAACAGGGATACGCGATGAGCTTATCTCCAAGATGTTCACCCCTAATTTTACAACCAAATCATCAGGCATGGGACTGGGCCTGTCTATAGTCAAACGTTATGTTGAGACCGCAGGAGGAAGGATCTGGTTTGAAACGGAGCATAATAAGGGTTCCTCGTTTATAGTTGAATTTCCATTGCTTTTTACTGTTGACGGCGACGAAAAGACGGGCATCTAAAATAATCCGGCATTTTTTCAGTTTTATTTACATATATTAGCGAATAATATGCCGGAAAATGCCCCTCAAATTCTCTGAAATAGTCAGAATTTCTCTTATAGTTTTATTGATGATCACCGGAGGAGGCACCTTTATTTCCGGGCAAACTCCCCTTGTAACCGGAGAGATAAACAAATATGCCAGGGTGACAACAGTCGGTGCCGATTTTGTCGTTGTTGACGATGTCTCTGACTTTACTGTAAATGATACCGTGATGGTGATGCAGATGAACGGTGTCAGGATAAATGCCGGCCAGGACCTTGATGGCAGCTATCAGAACGTTGCGGGAACACCGGGGAAATACGAGGTAGTAGTTATAGGTTCGATAAACACCGTTTCCAGGACCGTCACATTTACAAGGGTACTGCTGAATGCCTACAATCCCGTTGCAAAGGTTCAGCTCATAAAGGTAAGATCATACAGGAACGCAGTCGTCAATTCGGAACTTACCTGCCAGGCATGGGACTCGACCCTGACACGAGGAGGTGTGATAGCCTTCCTGGTCAAGGGGGTGCTGACCCTCAATGCCGACATTAACGTATCTGGAAAAGGATTTAAGGGAGGTATCGTTGCCCAGGGGAACGGGTTATGCCAGGTAACTGATCCTGCGCTGCAATGGCAATCTTACAATATATCTTCACTTGCTTCAGGTTATAAGGGAGAAGGCCTGGCTTTCAGGACAACAATGGATATAAACCTGTATCCGGACTACATGCGCGGCAAGGGAGCAAATATGACGGGTGGCGGCGGCGCCAACGGTCATTTCTCAGGTGGTGGCGGCGGATCAAATTACGGTGAGGGAAGCGTTGGCGATGTGGAGACTCCATCCTGTGCCGGCCTGTATGTAGGCGGACGGGGAGGCTATTCCGTATCGGGTTACCCGACTATTAATACCGGCGTCTTCATGGGCGGCGGAGGCGGTGCTTCGGTTTACCTCTCCACCCCGACAACCTCTGCCGGGGCCAGCGGGGGCGGCATCATAATCATCCTTGCCGACAGCATCAGCGGTAACGGAAGATTGATATCCGCCGCAGGCGGTAACGCCCTGGCCAATACGGTTACCAGTGCCGGTGCAGGTGGCGGCGGCGCGGGAGGATCCGTTATCCTGAGTGTGAGAGGTTATATATCCAACCCGGTGCTGAGCAGTGACGGCGGCATGGGAGGTAATAATATTAACCAGAACGGGGCCGGCGGCGGCGGAGGCGGAGGATTAATATGGACTACCGGGGCGTTTCCGGGTACGGCAACAGTGGCCGGGGGCCTCGGAGGCACCCACAGCGCCGGCGACCCCAATGCTGACGGTTCACCCGGCCTGAAAAGAACCAACCTTAACCTTCCTCTGAACGGCTTTCTCTTCAATGAGATATATCTCGAACAGTCGCTCACCCAACTTGACTCCATATGTGAAGGGATGGTGCCCCGGAAGATGACAGGCACAAGACCTGCGGGAGGAAGCGGCTCCTACACCTACCAATGGCAGAAGAGCTATGACAACAGCATATGGACAGACGTGTCCGGAACAAATATTGACTACACACCTTCATCTGTCGAGGCGGTTACCCTCTGGTTCCGCAGGGTGGTGGATGACGGTGCGGGGATTGTCGATCAAAGCCTGCCGGTAAAGGTGGTTGTGCATCCCCGCATAACTGGCAACCTCGTCGGTGCAGACACTACTCTCTGCTATAACCAGAATCCCACGGAGTTATACAACCTCAATTCAGGACCTTCAGGAGGGACAGGACTATACTACTACCAGTGGGAGCAGAGCCCTGATAATTCAATATGGAGTGACGCTTCCGGTATAGCTTCAAACCCGAAGTATGATCCGCCTGCACTGACTGCAACAACATTCTACAGAAGAGTTGTCAACTCAGGTGCTTGTACCGATACAGGGTCGCCTGTCACTATCACCATCCTTCCTTCAATAACCAACAATACCGTTGCAGCTGACCAGACTATATGCCAGGGGACACTCTTCAGCAACCTGACAGGTAGTGCACCGGGAGGAGGAGCTTCACCCACTTATTCCTACCTCTGGATGAGCAGTACGGATAACAATAACTGGTCACCTGCCTCAGCTCCCAACGCTAACTCCGGTTATGATCCGCAGAATGATTCCCCGGGAACAACTTATTACAGACGCATGGTGTACAGCGGTCCGGAGAATACGTGCCAGTCGGCCAGTAACTCAGTGACCCTTGTGTGCCATCCTTCAATAACTAATAATATTATCTCTGCCGAACAGACTATCTGCGAAGGCTCGTCGCCCTCCACCCTTGATGGCACTGTTCCTGCCAATGGCGCCGGTGCCGGCACTTACACTTACCAGTGGATGGACAGTCATGATGGCTCCTCATTCAGCAGTATCACAGGTGCAACAACAGAGGATCTTACCGGGTCAGCACTCACGGTCGATACCTGGTACAGACGCCTGGTGACATCATCTGTGTGCTCAAGTACGAGCAACGATATCAAAATCACTGTTAACCCGCATATCACAAATTATACCATAGATCTGCCGCCCCTGGGCCATGATACATTATGTACCGGGACTACTCCCGGTCTTCTTTCCGGAACACCTGCCGGAGGGTTGGGTACCTTCACATACTCATGGGCGTCATCAACGGATAATGTAAACTTCACAGGGCTCACGGCCACAACAGAGTCATTCCAGCCCGGAAACCTGACCTCCACCACATGGTTCAGGCGTACTGTCAGTTCGGGTGCCTGTTCAGAAAGCTCTGATTTCAGGATTACCATTCTGCCTCTCATAACCGGTAACACTGTCACTGCCGATCAGACTATATGCAACACAACTGCGCCGGCACCACTTTCAGGCTCAGCTCCCGGCGGAGGTGACGGCCAATACAGATATCTCTGGGAGATGAAGGAGGCCTCGGCCTCTGAATGGGTTGCTGCTTTCGGTTCGAATAATACTGCCGGCTATCAGCCACCGCTTCTGGACGGCACCACACAGTTCAGGAGGTATGTCTATTCTGGCGAGGCTGACTGTTGTACATCCGTCTCCGCTCCTCTTACAATCACTGTAGATATCATGCCCCAGAATATCACAGCCGGTACTGACATGACGCTGCTGCCTTACCAGTTCGCCACAATACTCAACGGAGATTTTGACGGTGAAGGGACTGTCTCGTGGAGTTATGATTTTAACAGTGGTAAGGGCGATCCTGTTTTCCAGACTCCCGATGAGAAGTCCACAGAGGTAAGAAAGCTTGGTTTTGGCGACAATACCTTTATCCTTGCGGTAACAAACGGTACATGTGTTGCTGAGGAGACCACAGTGACCCTTACCGTACCCGAACTGGTAATTCCGCAGGGTGTGACTCCCAATAATGACGGAATAAATGATTACTTCAATGTTGAAGGACTCGAATTTACGCGGAACGAGCTTGTTATAATCAATACCAGCGGTGCTGTTGTCTACAAAACGGATGATTACCGCAGTGATGACCCCCTGAGTGCCTGGACCGGCCTTGACCTCAAGGGGAATGAAGTGCCGGAGGGAACATATTATTTCCTGCTTACTATCAGGGGAGCACAGGATATAAGCGTTCCGGCATATTCGGCCAATATCAGCGGTTTTATAATATTAAGGAGATAGCGTGAAGGGAAGAATATTCATATTACTTATCCTTCTCCTGTCTGTGCAGCAGATGGTCGATGCACAGCATAACCCGGTCACGAGCCAGTATCTCACCAATGGTCTTGTAATTAACCCCGCCTATGCGGGTACACGTGGTGCTCTCAGTGCCAATCTCTCGTACCGTAAACAATGGGCACAGATAGTAGGCGCACCACAGTTTCAGAGTCTATCGCTTCACAGCCCTGTAAATAAAAAGGAAAAGGTTTCCCTCGGTCTGATGGCTGATTACCTGACCTTCGGCGTAACGAAGGATGTTGGAATTTACGGGTTCTATGCCTACAATGTCCGCCTGGGTAAAGGCAGACTCTCCATGGGGCTGAAAGGAGGACTGGATCTAAGCAATACCAACTACAACAGTCTTCAGTTTCCTGACGGAAACCCGGCTGATCCGCTTCTTACAGGCGATCTGCGGTATACTCTGCCTAATATGGGCGTTGGGTTTTATTACTACAATGAGAAGTACTTTGCCGGTTTATCAGTTCCCTCCATACTTACATATAAGAGGGATGAGATGAACGAGTTCAAGGTGACTCCCGATTATACTCTGTTCAAAACCTACTTCTCCGCAGGAACACTGGTTAGATTCTCGGATGCCTTTAAGGTCAAACCATCAGTTCTGGTAAGGTATTCAATGCATGAGCCGCTGGAAGTCGATATCAATGCCAACCTGATTTTTGTGGACCTGCTATGGGTAGGCGGTTCTTACAGGATAGCAGAAAAGGCCGCCGTAGCCATTCTTGACCTTCAGGTAACCCCGCAGCTTAAGATAGGTTATTCGTATGACTACCAGCTGGGTCACCTTAATAACTATACCACGGGAACACACGAAATATCACTTAGATATGAATTTGAATTTGCAGTGAGTGCAACATCACCAAGGTATTTCTGAAAGGATGAAGAGAGTTCGGAGACATATCGCACTGACATTAATTGTTTTTACAACTTCCCTGGTTCTTCTTAACGGTCAGGCCAAAGGTTCATTTGAAGTTGAGAGAGCTGAGGCTTTTTCTTCTGGCTCTGACGATATGGCTCCTGTTATATTGAAAGACGGGATATTATTCTGTTCAAACAGGAAGACCAATCCGTTCCTGACAAAAAAGAATCTTGAAGGGATAAGACTTTATGAATTGTATTTTGCCCCCTTCAATGAAGAGGGTGTGCCCGGCAGGCCTGCCCGGTTTGCTCCCAACCTGGGGAAAAATGCAAATGTCGGTCCTGCCTCTGTCACATCGGACGGTAATACACTCTACTTTACGAGGAATTATTCTGAAGGGGGAAGGCCAGGCAGGAAAGAGCCCAACAGGCTGGGTATTTTCACCGCAAAACGAAGCGGGTCTCAATGGACAGATATACAGCCATTTGAATACAACGATCCGGATTACAACCTGTCATTTCCATACGTGACTGTTGATGGGAAATATCTCTTTTTCTGTTCCGATAAGCCGGGCGGCCTTGGCAAATATGATATTTATGTATGTGAGAACCTGGATGGTAAGTGGTCCGAACCGTCAAATCTTGGTCCTGCTGTCAACAGTCCATATGCAGAGATCCATCCATTCCTGCACAACTCAGGGAGACTTTATTTTTCCTCTGACCGCCCGGGTGGAATGGGAGGTCTTGATATCTGGTTCTCAAACCTTGCATTTGGCTCATGGACCACGCCGGTGGTGCTCAACGAGCCCCTGAACTCCACCGCGGATGACTTTGCATTTTACGCAGCACAGGGAGGCCTGAACGGTTACTTTGCCTCGAACCGCCATAACTTCAATGATGACATATACAGCTTTGCCTCAACAATCATCAGATGGTCAGCATGTGATACGTTGCAGACTAACAGTTACTGTTACGAGTTCATTGAAGAGAACGCCCTTAAGCAGGATACGGTTAAGACGGGATTCAGGTGGGAGTGGAATTTTGGTGACGGTTCAAAAGCTGCGGGCATCACGGCTGAGCATTGCTTCGAAGGCCCAGGCGTTTATGATGTGAGTCTTGATATAGTCAACCTCATCACGGGAGGGATTGAAAAGCGACAGGCTTCTTATCAGCTGGAGATTGAGGATATTGTACAGCCAGTCATAACATGCCCAGATACCATCACGGTGGGTGAGACACTGGTTCTTAACGCCGCTGCCACACACCTGCCGGACATGAAGATCGAAAAATACTACTGGAACTTCGGTGATGAGACAATAGCCACCGGCCTGGAAGTAACCAAGGTTTATACGATACCTGGAAGATATAATGTACAGCTTATCGTCAGCTCTGTCCCGGACCCCGGAGGCGTCATACGGGAAGTATGTGTATGTAAGGATATTGAAGTTGCACCTAATGGAAATTAACTATTTTTACCCAGGAAAATGAGATTTACCCGCAAAATACTGCCACTCATTCTCACACTTATTTGCTTTGTACCCGCACAGGTTGAGGCCCAGGAGGTGCCGGGTCCGGATGAGAATATCCCTTTCCTTATTACTTTCGGAAGGGATGGATATGTTACATCCTGGGGAGACGATGACTTTTCACAGACATTCTTTTTTACTATACCCAAAGACTACAAGGATCCTTTTTATATCAGGATATATGACCCTGACATCGGGGGCAAGACCGACGAGCTGAATAACTTCTGGAATACCCGTATGGTCTATTCAATTTACGGAGGCAAGGGATGCTACACAGATCCTGATGCCAAAGGAATAAGTCCTACCGGTAACTATAAGAGCGGGACACTGCTTGCAACACGTACCTTCGGGATGGATAACAAGCTTGATGAACGGTGGTTTACCTTCGGACCTTTCAATCCGGCCGACGGCGAGTACTACCCGAAGTTCTCAAGCAATGTATTCAAGATAATATGTGACGGTGTATCCGGCGATGACGGCAACCTATACAGGTATGCCCTGTCGAGGAGACCTGATACTAATGTGCCTATTGAGGGAGCCAATGCCTTTACTTATGAATACACCTTCAGGATGTGGAATAACAATGATACTTCCTGTATTTCACATATCTACCCATATATAGACAGCGGGTGTGTCTATGTTCAACAGAAGAACTTTGACTGGGATAATGACGGTGATTTTATTGTTGTTTCCGTAGAGAGAAAGGGACAGGTTATGCCACTCTCGGGTGAAGATAAATGGGAAGTATCACGTATGCCCATTCTTGACGGAGAGATAGGCAAGTCATTGGATTTTCGTTTTTATAAGAGAAAGGGAGACCTTGTCAGGAACAATAATGTGGTGGTCTCGGTGGAAAACCAGTATGGGGAGAACCTGCAGTTCTTCAGTGCACCTATTGGAGGGGTTCCGGTTTACAAACCACGGATTAAGGTTATACCCAAGAAGTGATCATGCGCAGGAGTTTAAGTCTTTTCATTACAACATTGTTCATAAGCCTGATGCAGGTGATTGCACCCTGTCATGTCCAGGCTCAGACCTATAGCTACAGAACCTACGATGAAAATTCCGGTCTTCCGGGCAGTTACCTGAGTGTCATCGAGCAGGACAAAAGCGGTTTGTTGTGGATCGGCCTCGAGACAGGCCTGTACAGGTATGATGGTTTTGACTTCTATCGTATGACCATGCCTGATACCCTGTCAGGCAGTTATCCCAACGCTCTCTACTGTGATAGCGAAGGCACGATGTGGGTGGGGCTGACTGACGGGTCACTGTATACCTGGAGCCCCGGCAGAACACTGACACGTAAGACTGTCCCCAAAACTGACAGGATAAATCGTATTACAGAGGGGCCCGATAATAAGATATGGATCATAACCCAGACAGAGGGTATCTATATCGCTGATCCCGGTGGCGGGGAGAAAATCACCAGGCTGTCAATGCCCGAGGGGCTGGTTCTTTTTGATATCGCCTTTGCAGGAAGAGATACACTGCTCGCCGCAACCCAGGATAACCTGCATATATGTGCAGTCTCAGGCAGCAAGGCAGAGATAGTGCGCTCCTTTCCCGAGCTGGAATATACATGGGTTCAGACGGTGAGGCAGATGGATGACGAAACATGGTTTGCCGGCACCGACGGCGCCGGACTGTATATGATCAGACGTACAGATGGTGTTCTCTCTGCTGCAGCTGTTAATGACACACTGTTTATGAATCTGCGTATCCCTGCACTGGCAGTGGTGCCGGAACGGACACTCATGGTCGCAACCAGGGAAGCCGGAGTGATCAGGGCTGAGTTCAGCAGCGACTATTCATCAGTGCAGATAAAGGAGATATACGACCTCGCCTCAGGACTGGCTGACAACGACATACGCACAATTTTCCGTGACCGTGAAGAGAACCTGTGGATAGGACTCTTCAGTCGCGGTCTGGCGGCGGTGACTACCAACGCATTTTCGTTCTATACACCTGATACGGACCGGGAGGTGCACTTCATAGGCAAAGGAGAGGGGAAGATTGTGTTGGGCACGAGAAACGGGTTGTACGATTTCGATCCGCGCACAGGTCTCTTTTCTGACTACCGGTCACTAGCGGCTAAAACAGGTGGCCTGGGTATCTCAGCATGGGCCCGCGATGAAGCAGGAAATATGTGGATAGGAACATCAGGCGAGGGACTATGGTTGCTCAACCCGCAGGGCGTGGTCAGGCAGTACTACCGTTCCCTCAACCCTGCCCAGAACCGTATTAACTCCATTGCGCTGGAAACAAATAACGTCTGGCTCGCCACCATGGATGGCGTTATCCTTCTCGACAGGGAGACCGGCAACAGGAAGACAGCCTATACTACACTGGATATGCTGCCCCATAATAATGTATCCCAGGTAGTTGTCAACAGGGAGGGGGAAATTCTTGTCGCCACCAAGACAGACAGACTGTGCTACATACATATAACCGGAGGGGTGAGAACCGAGGGCAGGGTGATGGAAGGAGTGATGATCAACCAGATACACAGCATTGACGTTGCTCCTGACAGGACAATATGCGCGGGAACCCTCGGTAACGGACTGTTCCTCTTTAACGGCGACACCCTTCTCAACTACTCCACGGTTGACGGCATGCTTTCCAATTACTGTTACAGCACACTTATTGCTTCCGATGGTCGTATATGGGTCGGACATGAAAAGGGCTTCTCAATTGTTAATCCTGCCACCGGATCCGTACGGTCATTCAGCACGGGGTTCGGAGTCAGGGGCGACTGCCTGTCAAATGCCCTGGCGGAAATGGATGACGGTTCGGTATACCTGGGAACTACAGAAGGCATAGTTGCCTATGACCCTTCAAAAGACCAGAAGATTACGACACCGCCACAGGCTGGGATAATATCGGTGGTGATAAACAATACGGAATACCCTTACCGTGAGACATATAATCTCCCTTACAGATCATCATATACGATTAGAATAAATTATGCAGGTATATCATTGCATGACCCGCTGAATGTTGTTTACAGGACACGTCTTGAGAATTTTGATGATGGATGGAGTGATATAACTGCAGACAGATCTGTTACTTACAGGCTCAGTGACGGTCACTTCAATTTCACCGTGGAGGCACTGACAAGGGATGACACTGAGAATGTGTCAACAGCATCTTTCAGCCTTCAGATACAAAAACCGTTCACTGAGCGATGGTGGTTCATACTGTCAGTGATGGCACTCATGGTCACGGTGGTATTCATCATTGTCAGGCTGCGGGAACGGGCACACAGGAAGCAACGTGAGTTTCTGGAGAACGAGCTGCAGAAAAGAACGGCAGAGGTTTATGCACAGAAAGAGGAGCTGGCCCAGAAGAATCTCGACATAACCGAGAGTATCAAATATGCCAGGCGTATACAGAGCAGTGTGTTGCCCGATACGGCACGCCTCGGGACAGTCTTCAGGGATGCGTTCGTCTTTTTCCAGCCACGTGATATTGTCAGCGGTGACTTCTTCTGGTTCGACTGGATCGATAAGGAGAGGTTCGTGGTGGTCTGTTCCGATTCCACAGGCCATGGTGTCCCCGGTGCCTTCATGTCAATGATAGGAACTGCCCTGCTCCAGGACATCATCACAGTCAAAAAGATAACCAGGCCATCTCAGGTGCTTCATGAGCTTGACAGGCAGATATTCTCGACGCTTAACCAGAACCAGGAGCTGGAGGCATCGAATGACGGAATGGACATAGTTGTCTGTGAGTTTAACCTTACTACAAAGCAGCTGGTGTTCTCATCTGCCATGAGACCCGTAATACTGGTCATTGACGGAGAACAGCATTATGTACGTGGTAACCGTTCTTCAGTAGGCGGCGAATCGGTTACTGAGAAATTCTTCGATGACCAGGAATACCATCTCCGTGAAGGTGATATGGTATATCTCTTCACTGACGGATACTGTGACCAGTTTGGAGGTCAGAGCGGGAAAAAGATGAAGGTGAGTCGCTTAAGAACGCTTATTGACGACATAAACCTGATGCCCCTGGAAGCACAGCAGAAACTGGTAAAGGACTTTTTCTTTGAATGGATGGGAGAGAGCGAACAGGTGGATGACGTTCTCTTTATGGGACTGAGAGTCTGACTACTTTTCTCCGCAGGTGCCGTTCTCCCCGAGAGTGAAGATACAGCTGGTGGCAGTATTGCTGTCATGCCCTCCGCGATCTCTTATCCAGAAATCGTAATAAAGGGTGTCAGTGGTATCGTAAACAATGTACATGAGTGTCACATCAATAGTCCCCTTAAGAATCTTGTTCTGACCTTCTGCTTCAAGATAGGGTATCCTGTACTCAGAGGGATAGAGAGGGTCGGCAGGACCCGCCAGCTCGAACACATCACCGTTCTTGCGGTATAGCTGGAAGAACAGGTTACTTGACGGATCGACACCAGGTGTCAGGGGCGCATCAAGCCCAAGGTCTCCGTCACCATCTTCGAAATAAAATGTAAGGGTCCCGGCTTTGGCATTGTTGCCCAGGAGGTCAATCGTATCGAATAGCGTAAAGGTCCGGAACTCAATCCTCGGCTCATCAGGAAGGCTTTCAATGGGCTTGCATGAACCTGCTGCCAGGAGCAGCGCAACTATGATGATGATAACGGACTTTTCCATGCTTTACAAAATACTTCTTGCTGCAAAAATCACACCAAATGTATCTATTTTTTTCTGAAATAGATCTTTGCCGGGGCGCCGGTAAGCGCAAAGCTCTCTCTCAGCCTGTTCTCCACAAACCTTCTGTATGATTCTTTAATGTATTGAGGATAATTGCAGAAAAAAGCAAACACGGGATAGGCTGCCGGGAGCTGTGTTACATACTTGATCTTGATGTGCTTACCCTTAATTGATGGCGGAGGGGTATCAGACACGTACCTGAGCATCACCTCGTTGAGTTGCGAGGTGGGAATCTTCCTCCTTCTGTTCCCGTAAACGGTCATGATCAGTTCAAGCACCTTGTGCACCCTCTGCTTTTTTATAGCTGAGATAAACAATATAGGGTAATCGGTGAACGGTTCTGTGCGTGATCTTATACCTGCTTCGAAACTCTTTGTGGTGGTATGGTCCTTCTCTACAAGATCCCACTTGTTTACAAGTATTATAAGGCCTTTATTGTTCTTCTGAATTATGCTCAGGATGTTAAGATCCTGTGACTCGAGTCCCCGCGTCGCATCAATAAGCAACAGGCAGAGGTCGCTCTCTTCAATGGCCCTCACTGATCTCAGTACGGAGTAGAATTCGATATCCTCCTCGACCTTTGCTTTTTTACGGAGACCGGCTGTATCAACCAGCAGAAAACGCGTGTTGAACTTATTGTACAGACTGTGGATGGAGTCACGTGTGGTCCCTGCGACATCTGTGACAATGTTCCTCTCTTCACCCAGCAGGGTATTTGCCAGCGACGACTTGCCGACATTGGGGCGACCTACCACTGCAACTCTCGGTATCTCCTCCTCCTGCTCATCTGCGGTCTCCGGCAGATGCTTCACGATCTCATCGAGCAGGTCACCGGTGCCGCTGCCGTTGGCTGAACTGATGGCAAAATATTCACCAAGGCCAAGATTGTAAAATTCCACTGCATCGAGAAGCCTCTGGTTGTTATCAACCTTGTTGACAACAGTGATCACCTTCTTCTCGACTTTACGCAGCATGGCGGCAACGGATTTGTCGAGCTCATGGACACCCTCCGTCACATCCACCATGAAGATGATCACATCCGCCTCGCTTATAGCCAGTTTCACCTGCCTGTTGATCTCACTCTCGAACACGTCGTCGGAGTTTTCCACAAACCCGCCGGTATCCACGACTGAGAATTCGACGCCATTCCATATCGCTTTGCCGTAGTGCCTGTCGCGTGTCACCCCGCTCTCTTCGTTAACTATTGCCGCACGGCTTTCGGTCAGGCGGTTGAAGAGAGTTGATTTACCCACGTTGGGTCTTCCTACTATAGCTGCTATCTTACTCATTATCTGACTATAAACTACAGGTAACCGAATTTTTTCAACATGCGCGGATTATCACGCCACTCACGTGCTACCCGGACATACATCTCAAGGAACACCTTTTTGCCGAGAAACTCCTCCATATCTTTCCTTGCAGCCGTGCCGACCCTCTTTAGCATTGATCCTTTATGTCCGATGATTATACCCTTCTGGCTGTCACGGGCAACATAAATAACAGCCGATATCCTGTTTAGCTCCGGCTCCTCTGTGTAGCTTTCTATCTCGACCTCAACTGAGTAGGGTATCTCTTTCTGGTAGGTCTCAAAGATCTTTCCCCTGATGATCTCGGTAACAAAAAAACGTTCGTAACGATCGGTAAGCTGATCTTCAGGAAAATAAGGCGGTCCTTCCGGCAGGCTGTTTATGACCTCCCTGAGCAGCAGGTCGGTGTTGAACTTTTTGATTGCCGATACCGGCAGAACAGGTATGCCGGGCGCCAGGGCACTCCAGGTTTCCACAAGCTTCTCAAGCTCAGCCTGGTTTGAAAGATCAATTTTGTTGATTACTATTATCTTCGGCACAGCCGAGGAAAGGATGCGGTTGAGATGTTCTTCGTTCTTCGAGATTGACTCAACAACGTCTGTCACATACAGGATCAGGTCAGCATCATCGAGGGCTGACTCCACCGATCTCATCATGGCTGACTGCAACCTGTACTTCGGATTAAGAATGCCCGGAGTATCCGAATAAACAATCTGGTACCCTTCGCCTGTGAGAATACCCATGATCCTGTGACGCGTCGTCTGTGCCTTTGGTGTGGTAACCGAAAGCTTCTCACCCACGAGCACGTTCATGAGGGTTGACTTCCCTACGTTGGGATTTCCCATTATGTTGACAAAACCTGACCTGTGATTCATGCCTGTCTGTTATTGTTTGATGCCTCTCTTCAGCATGCCCACCTCTTTAAGTGTCAGGTGTCTCCAATGGCCTCGCTGAAGGTTTTTCTTGGTCAGTCCTGCAAAGCTTACGCGGTCAAGCTTCCTTACCCTGTAGCCCAGTTTCTCAAAAATACGCCTTACCACCCTGTTCTGCCCTGAGTGTAACTCAAGTCCTACCTGGGTATGATCTTCAGGATCGGGGTAGGATATCGCATCGGCACTGACCGTGCCGTCATCAAGCGTTACTCCGGCTACTATGGCTTCCATGTCATGCCTTGTGACATCCTTGTCAAGAAAGACGTGATACACTTTTCTTGCACCATAGCTGGGATGCGTCAGTTTGCCGGCCAGGTCACCGTCATTTGTCAGAAGCAGGACGCCGGTGGTGGCCTTGTCGAGCCTCCCGACAGGATATATACGCTCCGTGGTTGCATCTCTGACAAGATCAAGTACCGTTGCATCTGCGTGCGGGTCCTTCACGGTAGTCACGTAGCCTTTTGGCTTGTTGATCAGGATATACACCTTTTTACCCGGCACAAGCTTTTTACCTTTGTATTCAACCGTGTCACCGGGACTGACCTTGACTCCCATATCTGTTACCTTCTGCCCGTTCACTGTGATATAACCGTTCTTTATGAGCTCGTCAGCTTCACGGCGGGCGCAGACACCACTGTTGGCAATGTACCTGTTCAGCCTGATTATCTCATCAGCGCCATCAGTACTTCTCTTTTTCCCGGGGCCCTTTTTTGGCCTGTGCGGTGGCATCTTTCCCATGGTGTTTATTTTTCAGGGTGCAAATTTACAACTAATTACCGGTTTTCTCCCCGATCTTTTTTGCACCTTTGCAATTAAAGTAATTATACCAGATATGGCACTGATAAAATCTATTTCCGGCATAAGGGGAACCATCGGCGGTCTGCCGGGTGAATCACTGACACCGGTTGATATTGTGAAATTTGCATCAGCATATGCTACATGGCTCAGAAGACGAGGGAGGGGAGCACATACAGTGGTAACCGGAAGGGATGCCCGTGTCTCCGGTGAGATGGTGGCGATGCTCGTCAATGCAGCACTGCGGAGTGTGGGTATGGACGTAATCGACGCAGGGATGGTTACTACCCCCACGGTTGAGATGGCTGTGAAAGGGATGAAGGCAGGCGGTGGCATCATCTTCACTGCCAGTCATAATCCGGCTCAGTGGAACGCCCTAAAGCTTCTTAACGAGGAAGGCGAGTTTCTCAGTGACACTGACGGCAGGGAGGTGCTGGCACTGGCTGAGGCCGGAGACTTCGATTATGTCTCCTATGACAAGCTGGGAAAGCAGTCTGTTGATCCCGGATGGACAGAAAGACATATTCAGGCTGTGGTTGATATGCCTCTTGTCAATCGTGAGTCAATAAGAAAAGCACGCTTTAAGGTAGTTGTTGATGCGGTAAACTCCGTAGGAGGTATTGTCATCCCTCAACTCCTTAAGGCACTTGGAGTAGCCGAAGTGACAGAGCTCTACTGTAATCCTGACGGTCTGTTCCCACATAACCCCGAGCCTCTTCCGGAGCACCTTGGAGAGATCTCACGTGTGGTGAAGGAGCAGAAAGCCGACCTGGGATTTGTTGTTGATCCGGATGTTGACAGACTGGCCATAGTATGTGAAGATGGTTCAATGTTCGGAGAAGAGTATACGCTTGTCTCTGTGGCCGACTATGTCCTCAGCCACATAAAGGGTTCCACAGTATCCAACATGTCATCGACGAAGGCACTGATGGACGTGACAGAGAACCATGGCTGTTCATATACCTCGGCCCCGGTAGGAGAGGTCAACGTAGTGGCAGAGATGAAACTCACCGGCGCAGTAATCGGAGGAGAGGGAAACGGAGGAGTAATATACCCGGCACTTCATTACGGACGTGATGCCCTGGCAGGTATAGCCCTCTTTCTGACACATCTCTCGGAGAAGAAGCTTACATGCAGTGAGCTGCGCCGGCAATACCCTGACTATTTCATCGCCAAGAAGAAAACTGAGCTTACCGGCCCTGTAAACATGGACAGCCTGTGCGATATACTGGTCGCAAGGTACCCGGAAGCAAAATGTGACACACGCGACGGAATCAGGCTTGATCTCCCCTCGGGCTGGGTACAGATCAGGAAATCGAACACCGAGCCCATCATGAGAATCTATGCTGAAGACCGAAAACAGGAACTGGCGGAAAAACTGGCTGAAGATGTGATGGCTATTGTTAAAAATCTGTAAAAATTAAGGCATAAATATGTTTTTGTGCATCTGTTGAACAGTTTTTGCAGGTTCTCATTTGATTAAGTTAATGAAAGTTAATGTTTACTTAAAACAGTGTGGTGAGCATTTTTTTGTAATAATTTCACCGCTAAATTAATTACCACAAATATCCTCAGATGAACACCATATTTTTTCTGTCAGGTACCGCATCAAAACAGGCAGGGAAGATATGTATTCACCGGGAGATTTAACTCAGGAAATTTCGCATGAAACCA
>QKGI01000127.1 GCA_003250475.1 Bacteroidota bacterium
CATAAAGCATATATCCCTATTGACTACAACGCTGCATGGAAGATTGCCAAACCTGTTGCTGATAACTACAACATTATCCTTGTTCACGGGGCCGAGATCACCCGCAGCATGCCTCCCGGTCACCTTAATGCACTCTTCATCACTGATGCCGATTCTCTCAGGAAGCAGGATTTCATGCAAGTAATTGAGGCGGCGATAGGACAGGGAGCATTTATTCAGTGGAATCATCCCGGCTGGAAGAGTCAGCAACCTGACGGCATACCGAGGATGTACCCCGTACATAATGAACTTATTGCCAGGGGGTGGCTGCATGGTATTGAATATTACAATGATAACGAGTATTATCCGCTGGTCATGGATATGTGTCGTGACAATAACCTGGCCCTGATGGGCAACAGCGATATCCACGGTGTTATAAGTGAAGAATACAGCGCCCGGGAATACACTCACCGGCCCATGACACTGGTATTTGCGAAGGAAAGGACGGCAGCATCTCTCAGGGAGGCACTGTTTGCAGGCCGGACTGCTGTCTGGTACGGTGACCGTCTGGCTGCATTTGAGGAGTACGCTGCTCCACTGTTCAAATCAGTAATATCAGCCGGAACACCTTTCAAAGATGACGGAAAAACAATATGGTTTGAGGTTACCAATAGTTCTGACATACCGATGATACTAACCGGCGGACCGGAAGGGGCCCCTTCTGCACTTACAATTCCTGCTACAGGCATGGTAGTCGTAAAAGCAGACAGGAAGTTCCTGAATGAACCGATTACCTACAACGCCGATAACATTATCACCGGCAACGACACTGTTCTGAAGGTGGCTATTATTCCTGCAGGCAGGTAAAGTCATATATCCTGATCATACGCCGCTCCTTTACCTCAGCGGCACCATTCTGAAGGAATATTCATATTTCGAATCGCGCAGGCAATATTCAGGGTGTGTTCGTGCACCCCATGAATTATCGCCGCCGACTCCCATCTGACCGAAGTCAATATTCACTTTCACAAGGTCACGGGGAGTAACATCGGAAATATGCCTGTTAACCTCCCTGGCATCCGGGCGGTATTCAGCCAGGTTACCCTGTGATTCAAAATCGTCATGCAGGTAGTTCAGGGCGGCAAAAGAGAAGAGAGGACGCCCCTCGAACCTCAGTCCCCTGCCATTCCTGTCAGTGACAGTGAGCCATCGTGTATCGGTCCTGTAGCCATTTTCCTGGGGTCTCACATAAGGAACATACTGATCGGCCACGGTGCTTTCATAGAGCCCGACGAAGGCGGAGGTCTTCCGGTCCGGGTAATTTTCGTGAGGGCCCCTTCCGAACCATGACAGGTCAGTAAACCTGCCGGGCATGATCATCTGCATCCCGACACGGGGTATCTCTTCAAGGCCCGGGTCGGTCTTCCTGAATCGAAACGAGACTTCCACGGCACCACTGGCGTCAACTGTATATCCTGTTACAAGACCGGCTATCTTTTTCCCATTGATGCCCGGGATATCGAAAGAAAAGCTGATATCTGCCTTTCCCATCCCCGGCTGACTTATATGAGCCGATCTCATCACGGCTTTGCTGCCGGCCTCTCTCCATGCTGCATCTCTCTTTTCCATACCATTGCCATAATCATTGTCCGTAGGCGCTCTCCAGAAATCAGGCCGGAGACCTGAAAGGATAAGTTCCTGGCCGTCTGCACGAAAGGACTTCATTATTCCTGTGGTCATGTCAAATACCAAAGAGAAGTCTTCACCGGCAATGATAAGATCATTGCCTTCGCTCCTGATGTCAAGCAGGCCGGCGACATCATCAGTCACAGGTTCGGGGTCTATGTATACCGGCAGCAGCATCTGTTCTGAGGCATACATATGATCCTGGGGCACTATTCCCCATTCGTCAGCCATTGACACATGGAGCCCCAGATGATACTCCGTTCCCGGTTCAGGTGTTATCTGCCCGTAAGGTATCTCTGCCATGAGTGAATCTCCCGGCTCCAGCGCCAGCTGGTTCAGATGACCCGATCTGTACAGGACACCGTTTGCCAGGACCTCCCAGTTAATGCTGAACTGTGACAGGTTGGTGAAGTCATACCTGTTTACGATGGTCACCAGGCCTTTCTCAAGATCTGAAGGAATGAATTCCACATACTGGTAAACCTTCTTCACCTCATTCAATGCCGGGTGAGGCACACGGTCCGGACCCACCAGGCCGTTACAGCAGAAATTACCGTCACTGGGAGATCCCGGCTCTCCATAATCACCACCGTAAGCATAATAGTCATCTCCGTCATCACTTGTCTCCAGTAATCCCTGGTCGACCCAGTCCCAAATAAATCCACCCTGCAGGGAAGGGTACTTCCATATCACATCCCAATAGTCCTGCAAATTACCGGTGCTGTTGCCCATTGAATGGGCATACTCACACATGATAAGCGGCCTGTCATAGCCGGCTTTGCCGGAATTTATGGCATAATTCTTCAGCTGATCTATTGAAGGGTACATCGGGCACCATATGTCACTGTGTCTTTCCCGCGAGCGTGTTAGCTTCCCGGCTCTCTCATACTGTACAGGACGTGATTCATCCCTGGTCTTGATCCACTTATAGGTATTCACAAAGTTCTGACCGTCGCCGCCTTCATTTCCAAGAGACCAGATTATTACCGAAGGATGGTTCTTGTCACGTTCGACCATGCGTTGTGTCCGCATCATATGCTGAGCCATCCATTCAGGTTTGTCTGCCAGGGTTGAATCAGGATGGTAACCGATACCGTGTGATTCTATATTTGCCTCGTCAACCAGGTAGAGACCGTACTGATCGCACAGATCATAGAACCGTTCAGGCTGCGGGTAGTGAGAGGTACGCACTGCGTTGATGTTGTTCATCTTCATCAGCCTGATATCCTTCAGCATCAGGGCCTCATCTATGGTATGGCCTGTAACCGGGTCATGTTCGTGAAGGTTTGTTCCTTTCAGATGTACAGCTTTTCCATTGATCAGGAACCTGCCGTCCTTTACCTCGGAGGTTCGGAATCCTATCCGGCTGCTGACACTCTCCAGCACTCTCCCCCTGCTGTCGGCAAGCGTTAGAACAAGTGTGTAGAGATTGGGAGACTCCGGTGACCACTGTTTCACCTGTGGGATAGTTGCTGTAAACTGAAGCCTGGAAGGGCTCTCTGCTACCGAGGCTTCCCTTGTCTCACCGAAGATCTTCGATGTTTCGTCATATAAGCCGGCTTCCACCCTCAGACGGCCCTGCCTCCTGCCGCTGCCCGACAGCTCGGCTGACACCTCCATCCGGCCGTCAGAATAGTTATTCTCCAGCGATGCCGTGACAAAAAAGTCGCGTAAATAGGATGCCGGCCTGGCATGCAGCCATACAGAACGTTCAATGCCACTGAGTCTGAAAAAGTCCTGGCACTCGAGGTAACTCCCGTCACAATAACGGTATACCTCAACGGCTATGGTATTTCTTCCTTTCTTCAGGAGACGGGTTATATTGAACTCAGCCGTTGTCTTACTGTCCTCACTGTATCCTGCATACTCACCATTCACCCATACATAAAAGGCAGAGCTGACACCGTCAAATGTCAGGAAGACCGCTTTCTTCTTCCAATCTGAGGGAAGAATGAATGATCGTTTATATGATCCGACCGGATTAAAGGAATGATCAATTAACGGAGGGTTTACAGGAAAGGGGTATGACGAATCCACATAATAGGGTGTTCCGTAGCCCTCTCTCTCCCATGTTGAAGGGACAGGTATCTCATGCCACTGGCGTGTATCATAGTCAGTCCTGAAGAACCAGTACGGCCTTTCCTGAGGGGTGGCCGAATAATTAAACTTCCACATTCCGTCGAGAGAGAGGACGTTGACAGACTCCCTCCACCGGCCGGAAAGAGCTGAGGCATTGTCCGGGAAGCTCACCATGGTGGCATGAGGCTCTTCGGTGTTCACGGAGTTAACGGCAGGATCTTCCCACTCCGGATGATCTCTCTCCTGCCATTCCGTATTGCTGTAATCGTTGTACCGTTGGCATGAGCTAAACAACAGTGACAAGGTTAAAACAAAAACCAGAGCCCTTCTCATGACACAATCTTTTAGGTCCTTATCAAATGTAAGAATAAAATTGTAGTTATGACCTGATAATGAAAGGATACGGATATTTAATAATGCAGGTTAAGCCCTTTGGTGGAATGTTATTGTCACGCACCGGTCATGCTTCCTAAAAATTATCACAATGATAATTATGCTATTCCGGGATGATGTCCTCCGGCCTGTTGATATTGGTAAAGGCCCTTAAGGTCTTTGATGTGTGCGGCAGGTCGTAGTATCTTGTTTCAACCCCCGGGAAAAAATCTATCACGGCGGGACTGCCGCCCTCACTGAGATACTGTGCGAGTTGTTCATGGATGCTGCATCGGTATACAGTATGCAACGGCTCCGCCAGTCCCCCGGTGCGGGCTGCAAGGATATCGGCAGGGTTGCGCAGGTAGTTATCGGCCTGTGCCCTGATCAGCTCTTCCGAAAGCCATGGCATATCACCTCCGAACACAAAAAGCATGGGTGATGATGCTGCTTTCATTGCGGCTTCTATACCAGCCAGTGGTCCTAGCCCCGGAAAGTTGTCATTGACAGTTACAACAGCGGCGGGCACGTCGTCACCGGCCGGCCATCCGGCCAGGATGATCTCACTGAAAAGGGGCCTGAGAAGATTGATGGTGCGGCTGATGATCGGCACACCACCAATCTCAATCAATGACTTGTTGATGCCGCCGAATCGCCGCCGAATCGGGTTGCCCGTCCTCCGCTAAGAATGGCGGCTGATATTTGTGGATATGGCTTTTTCAGAATAACCCGCTTATCTGTCCGTTATCGTCAATATCTATCTTTTCGGCTGACGGCACCTTCGGCAGGCCAGGCATTCGCATTATTGCACCTGCGATAGGGACAATAAATCCTGCTCCTGAAGACAGTTCAACCTTACGTATCCTGATGGTGAAATCTCTTGGCCTGTTCCGCCTGGTCTGGTCGTCGGAGAGTGACTTCTGGGTCTTGGCTATACAAACGGCAAGCTTATCAAGCCCCAGGTCCGAGATCTTTTGCAGCTGGTCCTTGGCTTCGAGAG
>QKGI01000116.1 GCA_003250475.1 Bacteroidota bacterium
GCATGGGTCTGCGGATTATCGTCGTTGCGGCCGGCGAAGTTCCTGTTATACGACGTTACCACTGAGTTACTTCCTGACAGTAAGTCGTCTCTTTTCCACTGGCCGATACACGGTCCGCAGGCATTGGCCATAATAGTTGCCCCGGCATCCCGGAATACCTGGAGAATACCGTTTCTCTCACAGGTAAGTCGTATGGTATCAGACCCCGGAGTAACGATGAGTTGCGAACTGGCACGTATGCCTTTGCCCAATGCAGCGGCCGCAACCGAAGCAGCCCTTGTCAGATCTTCATATGATGAGTTGGTGCATGATCCGATCAATCCTGCCGAGAGAGCGGCAGGGTAATTCATTTCACGGACCTTTTTTGCGAACTCCGGGAGAGGTGTGGCGGCATCAGGAGTAAAGGGTCCGTTTACATATGGCACAAGTGATGAAAGATCTATCTCTATCACCCGGTCATAAAATTTGCCAGGGTCATCTGTCACCTCCTTATCAGCCTGCAGGTAATCGATTATCCCGGCAGCCATGGATGCGATCTCTTCCCTGCCGGTGGCCATAAGATAGCGTTCCATACTGTTATCGTAGGGAAAAACCGATGTTGTTGCTCCCACCTCGGCACCCATATTGCATATTGTTCCCTTCCCGGTGCATGAAAGCGCCTCCGTGCCGCTGCCAAAATATTCAATCACCGAGTTGGTTCCGCCCTTTACAGTCAGCAGGCCGGCCAGGGCAAGGATTAGATCTTTGGGTGAGGTCCAGCCCGACAGCCTCCCGGTAAGTTTTACCCCGATTATTTTTGGTAGCCTGAGTTCCCATGGTAACCCTGCCATTACATCAACTATATCCGCTCCCCCGGCGCCTATTGCAATCATGCCAAGTCCCCCGGCATTAACTGTATGGGAATCAGCCCCTATCATCAGGCTCCCGGGAACAGCATAGTTTTCGAACAAGATCTGGTGAATAATACCTGCCCCGGGTTTCCAGAAGCCGATACCGTACCTGGCAGAGACGGCAGCGAGAAAATCAAAGACCTCTCTTTCGCTCCTCAGTGCATTCTTCATATCAGCCGAAGCATTCTCCCGGGCCACTATGAGGTGATCACAGTGTATTGTTGCAGGGACTGATGACTTGTCAGCCCCGGTGTTCATGAACTGCAGCATCGCCATCTGGGCAGTGGCATCCTGCATGGCCACCCTGTCAGGCAAGAGGCTGATGTAACTCTCACCCCTGGCAAGGTCAAGGGGTATCTGCCCGGCCATATGACCATACAGGATTTTCTCGGTGAGCGTCAGAGGTCTTTTAAGCAGCTGCCGGGCATTGTTGACCTGCCTGATGAGGTTATAATAAATGGCTTCGATAGCCTCTTTCTTCAAAATCATAACCGATCTCTTTTAGGTTAGTTAATAACTGAAAATAGTACTCCCCTGCCGGGAGCATGTTCCGGAAAAAGAAAAGATGTAAAGTGATTTTGATACGCCGGTTACTTCTACCTCACCAGGTAGAAGCCGGTTTGCCTTCCGTCAAGGAAAACCATTCCTTTCTTTGTGAAGCAGACGATCTCTTCCAGGGCCATATTGAACACCTCACCGCCAAACTCAGCCAGTGGTTTTGCCACGCTTAACTCCGCTGCATAGCAGCTGTTGTATCTCACTTTCACCTCTCCTCTTCCCGCAATATATTCCTGTTCCCACGGCAGTCCCACCAGCGGTCCCGGTTCATGCAGGTAACACCCTATCCCATGTGAGTATATCATCGGGCCGGGTATACCTTCCTGCTTTGCCCTGGCAAGTATGTTCCTCAGCACATCATTTCCTGTAAGACCCTCACGGAACTCACCGCAGAATATGTCCTGCAGGCGGTTGCCCTCTGCCATCAGAGCCACGAACCCTTCCGGGGCACCGCTCTCTCCCGGTCGTGGTACATATGCCCACTCTGCATGGTCCGTATTGTAACGCATATACTTTAAAACAACATCACAGAAGAGGAAATCCCCATGTCTGATAACCTTGTCGTCCCTGCCATATTTTTCAATATCCTCCTTTGTGCGACCCTTGATTCTGAATTTCGGGTGGGCTCCGATATCCAGTCCCAGATCATCGACCCTTTGCCAGTAATGATAAACCAGGTCGTCAAGTGTTGTGACACCCGGGGTTATGACTTTTGCTGAATATGTCTCCGCAATAATTGCATGGGATATTGCCTGGGCACGCTCCATCAGGGGGATCTCCTCATCTATAATCGTCATTCCCCACAGTGTTGCCATCGTCTCAGCCGAAGCAAGGCGATCAGAATATTTCTTCCCTAACGCTTCCCGGATCTTTTCATTTAATGCAACGGTCAGGCCGCCTGCAGCCCATTGTATGCCGCCTGTGTTTATGCCTATCCTGCGAGGGTCACGCTCTGCGACTATCCTTTTCAGGCAATCCCACTGGCTCTCTCCGCCACTCTTGTCGAACGCGTTGTAGTCCCATGTATTTGTAAACAGGCCTTCAAGGTTTGTCCTTGATATGTTTATCCTCTCCACGGGATATCCGGGGCCTTTGTGATAGAAGACCAGCACCTGTGTGATCGGACACCACATATCAAACGGAACCATGGTGCTGTAGACCGGATCCAGATCGTCTTCATTACAGGCAATGATCCACATGTCGAAGCCTGCTTCTTCCATTATCCCCGGGATAAGTGTTTCCAGCCTTTTCTGTGTAATCTGAAATACAGTCTGAGCCTGGTCCCGTATGCTTAGAATTGAAGGGAATCCGTCCGTTTGCCCCTGGCTTCTGACTATACCCGGAAAAATAAGTAAGAACATTAGAGTAAAACTTAAAATCCAATTAATTCCTGCTGATTTCATACCTGTAAGTTTTAATTTTAATTTCACTGTTATCAGATTATTAATCCAGATGCTTGACCTGCTTGTGTAAACAATTGATTATCAAGTATCATGTTTTCATTTAAAAACTCACCCCCTGCATATTAAATGATAATTGCAGACATGGGGGTATGGATTTACTTTTTAATCTGACACTACTGATTTAATATTATGCTATAATTTTAATGTTTCAAAATATAATATCATTAATCTCTTGGCAACCTGGTTGATATGGCTGAATTTGGACCAAGCGATGATCGTTTTTTGTCCCACCGCTTCATTAACTTAAAAGAGTCAAAACCAATAGAATTCCCGGTTGAGTACGGATCTTTCCCAACCAGTTCAAAGCGTATTGTATGTTTGCCCTTATTCAGTTTAGCACTTCCAAGATAATAATCACTGACCGAGGCCACAATACTGGCCTGTGATCCGGGAGTACTGTTACCGGCAAACAGATTCAGAATTTTATAGTCCCTGATTTGCCTGTTGTTTTTCCCGGACATATCAAGGACACCGGCTCTTGCAGGAATAGGTTGCCCGTCCAGGTATATTCTATATGCACCATAATTGTTTGCAAGTGTCATCCTGGCAAATAAGCCTCTGTATTCTTCCTGCTCGACTGTGAAATCAGCTTCAATCCAGGCCCGGTCAGTGGATGGATTAAAGAGGATCTGACCTTCTCCGGTCCAGTCGAATCCCTTTTCCAATCTCACTGTTCCCGGTGAGTGCCGGACAGATCCGAGCATAGTTTCTGCCTCTATTACATTACAAAGATCCGGAAGTGTTCTTTCCTCAAGGGAAGGCAAGGTTGTAAAGCGTTTGGGTTGTCCGGTCTGGTACCAGAATGCAACAGTAGCCATATCATCTTCTCTTTCAACATGTCCGTCCTCTTTGCCACTATCAGTCTCATCTTCGGTCATCCAACCGTTATGCTCGATCTCAAATCGCAGCGATCTGGTAAACATGACCGGATCTCTGACGTGCCAGCGGTACAAAGTGTATTGTACTCCCAGATCATGACCGTCAATGCCGCTCTTATAGGTACACCCAAAATAGTCATAAAGGCACTCATCAAGTCCCCATGCACAAAGAAAGTAATCTTCAGTACCCGTTCCCCATATCGAAGGTGATTGTTCCCCGTCGACATAAAATTTTGCATCTCCTTCTCCAAACCAATACGGACTTCGTCCTCTTACTGACATGACTGTTCCCACATATTGTCCGCTGCCCTTTATATCAGCAATCAGGTAATCTTTACCCAACACCTGAGGATATTCCTGCCGGTACTGGGCACAGAAGTATGCGGTATTTTTCGGAAGTTTTTTATACTCAGTGTAATCAAACTGGTAGTAAAAACCTCTTATTGGTTTCTTACCTTCATTGGTTATTGTTATCCTGCCTGACTTAAAAAAAGGCATTGGCCAGTAGCAATTATAACCATCACCCGTTTCAACTGTTACTGGATCAGATTTTATCTCTTTCTGAAGTCCGAATCCGGCAGCGAAGAAGTCTCCAAGCGGACTTTCCACCGCTGGTTCAGTTGCACCATCCCAGTACATCCTGATAACCATTTCCGCAGGCGTTGCAGAACCCTCGGGCTCATACCAGTTCGGTCTGGATTTGTTAAAAGTAAACCAGATATGGTTGATAACAGCCGGTCCCTTTGTATCAAAAACTGTCACGGTTTCGCCTGGATTTATAAAGGCTATCCTGTCAGTATTGCTCCCGGGAGTCGAAGCATGTGATGTTTCTGCTTTTGAATTACCCTGTCGTATTGTTGCCAGTCCAAGATCCGGCGAAGTGGGATTATTACAAGACGACAAAAAAGCTGCAAAGATCATCAAAGCAAGAGCTCCTATTTTGAAAAATTCCTT
>QKGI01000143.1 GCA_003250475.1 Bacteroidota bacterium
AAATATTCCATACCTTGAAAGGTCGTTAAACTCCCGTATCAGTCAAGGTGTGAATATCATTTATCGCGATCAGGATCTGCTTAAGAGGCTTAAAGAAGGAGACAATGATGCCTTTGAGATTGTGTATCACGCTTATTTCGTAAGACTGCACCGTTTTGCAGATGAATACCTCAACGACACCGACGGTTCGAAAGATGTTATACAGAACACTTTTGCCAAGTTATGGCAGAAGAGAGCCTCCCTGCATGAAGACACCAACATTGCCGCCTGGCTGTTCACGGTGACAAAGAATGAGATCCTTTCGCTTCTCGAGCACCGTACGGTTGTTGAAAGGCACAGGCAGGATGAGAGGATGCGGGTTGCCGATGCCAACTATCTTGCCCTGAAAGAGATGAAACTGTCAGAGGAGGCATATTCGGAGATCAATGACATTTTAAAAGCCACCATGGCTAAAATGAGTCCCCAGTGCAGGGCAGTATTTGAATGCAGCCGGTTCAGGATGATGTCAAACAGGGAAATTGCCGGTTACCTGTCAATATCTGTCAAGACCGTCGAGACACACATGACCCGGGCGCTTAAAATCCTGCGGGCCGCTCTCTCGGATTTTTTATAAAAAGTCGTTGTCCGGGTAAAAATTTTATTAACACCATTCAGGGTCAGGAGCCTCTCACTGGTTATTCTTTATATAATATAACCTGAGAGGTAGAATGAATGATCTTGATATTTTGAAATTTATCAGAAAGGAGCTTTCACCGGAGGAAGAAAGGCTCTTTCTGGAGTGGATTGAGGAGTCTGATGAGAACAGGAGGAGGTTTAACAGTCTGAAGAATCTGTGGGCCCTTACAGCAATTAATCCTGAAGGAGTTTCCTCCACCCTGGCTGAAACAGACGAGGAAGGTGACCGGCATTATCGCCCGGGACTGAGGAACAGGTTGATCTCTTTTTGCAAATATGCCGCCATTATTGTTGTAACCTTCGGATTATCAGTGTATCTGTGCCGTGTGAATTTTGCACCTTGGAGCAAGAAGGATATTCAATATTATACTGTCTCGGCGCCTCCCGGTCAGGCAACAAATATTACCCTTGCCGACGGCACTGCGGTCACGCTAAACTCCGGTACCGTACTTACTTATCCTGAAAACTATTCTGAAAAAAACAGGAGGGTCGCTTTGACGGGAGAGGCGTTTTTCGAAGTGCACCACGACGCTAAGAATCCATTTACTGTAACAGCATCAGGTATAGACATCGTGGCAACGGGAACAAGTTTTAACGTGGATGCCTATACGGAGGATTGCCAGGTCAATGTCACACTGGTGGATGGATCGGTAGGCCTTTTCAATGAGGTTGGTGAGAACCTGGTGACGCTGAATCCCGGCGAGAATGTCCGCATCGCTTTCCCTTCACGGGAAATGGAGGTTACTCAGGTGGATACAAGATTCTATACCTCCTGGCAACAGGGTATGATAACATTCTCCAACCGCAGGCTGGAAGACATAGCAAGGGACCTGGAGCGCTGGTATAGTGTGGAGATAGTATTCACGAATGAAGCCTGTAAGGAGATAAGATATTCAGGTGCCATCCTGAAGCATAAACCAGTAGACCAGGTGCTGGAGATACTCCATCTCACCTCTGACTTCACGTTTGACATTGAAGTAATTGATAATAAACTGAGTAGAATAACAATTAAAGAATGAGCCTATGACATAATTCAGCCAAAAGCAAGGCCGGATAATATTGCGAGTATCATCCGGCCCCTGAAATTAAAGGCAGATATGCCTTCATCAATCCACTCCTTTTTCTAAAAAAAGGAATTGTTGAAATTCAATTTAAAGTTATGAAAAAACCATCCAACCGAATTCTACTAAAAGGAATAATTATTGTTACGATGACAAAAGTGTTGTTCTTTTTTTGTGCCCTCAATCTGACTGCAGCTGTTGGTGTTTATGCACAGAACGACAGGATATCCATAAACATGGAGAACACTGATCTCAAGACTGTGTTTGCAGCCATTGAGGAGGAAACTGGCTACTTCTTCTTTTACAGAGATGAAGAGATCGCAGGATTGAAGCAGGTATCGATTGCTCGAGATGATGTTCCTGTTTCAGCGGTTATTGATGAACTCCTTGAAGGATCAGACCTTACATACAAGCTTATAGATAACTATATTGCTATTGTCCCTGCAAGAAAGCTGGCCTCAGATGTGGTTCAGGAACGCAGGATCAACGGGATTGTTCATGATGCTGACGGAAGTCCCTTCCCCGGTGTCACGGTCTCCACCAGGAAAAATCCCCTTAATGCTGTTATTACAGATTCTGACGGGAAATTTACCATTACTGCCAATCCCGGTGATGTCATACTATTCTCATTTGTCGGTATGAAGACTCTTGAGGTAGTTGCTACAGAAGACCAGAATATGGTAGTCACCATGGAGGAAGATCTTATTGAGCTTGACGATGTGATTGTTGTGGCTTACGGTGTGACAAAGAAGGAGTCGTTCACCGGCTCAGCCAGTGTTGTTTCTACGGAAAGGATCACTGAGAGACCTGTCACCTCATTTACTGATGTATTAGGGGCCAACACGACGGGTGTGATGGTGACAACCACCGGGCAGCCCGGCGATATGCCGATAGTACGCATCAGGGGGATAGGGTCGATGAATGCATCCAACGCTCCCCTGTATGTTATTGACGGTGTAGCTGTTAACATGTCAGATGTTGCGCAGCTGGGCAATATCGAATCAAACCCTATGACATCGATCAACCCCAGTGATATTGCTTCGATGACCGTACTGAAAGATGCAGCCGCTGCATCATTGTACGGATCTAGGGCTGCAAACGGTGTTATCATTATCACCACCAAGCAGGGAAAAGAGGGGAAGACAAGGTTCAACCTCGATGTTCAGTATGGTATCTCACAGCACCTGAATACTGTGGATATGGCTGACAAGGATCAGTTTGCAGAGTTGTGGGTGACGGGTGAGCTCCATGCCCTGATGAAAAAGGCAACCCCTTCCGGCATGAACACCTATGAATTTATTAAACAGTGTTATGCAGATGAGACTGCCTATGGGACCTACCTGGCTTCGGCCCGCACCAATTTCAACAAGGCTTTTGCAATTGAAGGTACCATATATGATTTCTGGGGTGATGGTTATGACATGTACCCTGACACTGACTGGCTCGGTGCCGTAAGCAGGCAGGGACAGACGCAGAAGATAAATTTCTCAGCCTCGGGAGGACAAAACGGAGTGACATATTTCGCTTCGGGAGAATATTATAATGTACTCTCTCCCCTGAAGCAGGCAGGACTGACCCGCTACTCGGGAAGAGCCAACATAACCTCCAAATCCAACAAGGTACTATGGTTTGGTGCTAATCTTAACATATCCTATACGGATCAGTCGGGACCGCAGAGCGGGCAGATGTATGCTGACCCGTTGCGTGCCGCACATGATATTCCACCTGTTGTGCCTGTCCTTTATTCTGATGGCACATATAACTCCACCTTCCCCTATGATGTGCTCAGCAACTACAACCCTGTGGCAATCCTTGATAAAGCGGACTATTACACCGGCACTTACCGCCAGACAGCCATCGGCTGGGCCCAGGTGAATATTCTCGACGGCCTCAACTTCAAGTCGACCTTCGGCTTTGATGCAAGGCAGACGGATGAGAACAGGTGGTATCCCATCGGGATCGCCGCCGGTAAAAGTAATATCGGTATCAAATATGAGTATTACAGTATCAGAAGCCGTATCACCTCGTCAAATATTCTCAATTATACAAAGACATTCGGCAAGGTACATAATATAAATGCCCTGGCAGGATGGGAGGTTGAGCATACCCACACCAAATACTTCGGGGGAGAGATGGCAAACTACCAGACCGAGTTTACCCCGGTTATCAATGCCGGTTCACTAATAAGAAGCCTGACAGGATATTATACTGATGACGCTCTGTTGTCTGCTCTTGGTAAAGCAGAATATAACTATGACAACAGGTACTATGCTGCAGTAAGTTTCCGCCGGGACGGTTCTTCACGTTTTGCTTCTGAGTCGCGGTGGGGCAATTTTTATTCCGTTTCGGGTGCGTGGAGGATTTCCAAGGAGTCTTTCATGAGTGATCTGAAATGGCTGAATGATGCCAAGCTGCGGGCCAGCTATGGAATAAACGGAACCCTGCCGAGCGGTTTATATGAATACATTGGCAACTATGTCTTCGGCAACGACTATAATGACCAGTCAGGTGCAGCCATCACAAACGTCGAGAACCTTAATCTCAGCTGGGAAAAGAGTAAAAACTTCAACATAGGTATAGAAGCCAGTCTTTTCAAAGACAGGTTATCTGTGACAGCGGAATATTTCCGGAGGTATTCTGACGGACTCCTTCTTGATCGCGAACTCTCAAGGGTCTCCGGCTATACAACGGCGACCGTCAATCTCGGAGCGATGAGCAACAAGGGGTTTGAATACACAATAAATGCCACACCTGTGGAGGTGGGCGACTTCTCCTGGGATATCACGCTGAACCTCTCAACACTAAGGAACAAGATCGAATCGCTGCCTTCCGACAATGTTAACGGAGTAAGAATTGACAGGGCCGGTTATCCCAACCTGTCCTGGTACATGCAGGAGTGGGCCGGTATTGACAAGGAGACCGGTGAGCCTATGTGGTATGTAATAAGTGAGACCGGGGAGAAGACCACCACTAAAGTGTTTAACGATGCAACCCGGCAGATTATCGGCTCTGCCATACCTCACTACTCGGGTGGTATCAGTACCTCGTTGAAATACAAGGGCCTTGACCTGAGTGCTCTGTTTTCTTTCGGCCTTGATTTCCTGGCGTATGATTACGATGCTGCCAGAAGCACGTGGGACGACGGTTACTCCAGGAAAATAAACAAAGAGGTGGCAATGCTTGATAACTGGAGACCGGATAATACGGATTCCGATTATCCTATACTGATAAACGGGTATAAAAATGGCTCCAACTACTCATCAAGGTATATCTATAACGGCGATTACCTCAAACTGAGAAACATCATTCTGAGCTATGCATTACCCGGGAATATCTGCAATAATCTCAATCTTGACGGGATTAAGGTTTTTGCCCAGGTAGAGAATGTCTTCATCCTTACCGAGATGCCGGGCTTTGACCCTGAGACAAACAGCAGCGGGTTCAGATATCACTATTCATATCCGACACCAAGAACATTCCTTGCGGGTATTAACCTGAGTTTTTAACACGAGGCATCCATTCCGGAATGATGCAGAATAACTAAATCAAGTTGAAAATGAAAAAAACAGATATATACAAACTGATCCTTATAATGCCATTGGTGTTTCTTTTCAGTGGTTGTGAGGATTTTCTGGACAGATATCCAAGCACTTCAGTATCTGGAATTAATATATACTCAAGTGTTGAAACGAGCCAGGCTGCTCTCAACGGACTATACAATGACCTGCAGAGCGGTGATCTTACCGGCAGGAGTACCTTGCTGCGCGGTGACCTTAAAGGCTGCGACTTCTTCCTTCTGACAAGCACAGGCCAGTATTTCACCACCGAGTACAGTTACCAGGACAACGTGACCAACTATGGCGTTGCAGGGGTTATCTGGGCCCAGGGCTTCCAGATCATAAAAGACTGTAACGTCTTTATTGATGGTATCTCCGGGCTTGACGGCGATGAGGATGTGATAAACGATATGGAAGCTCAGGCTACAACCATCAAAGCCATCGCATACCTCGAATTATTGCAGACTTTCTGTTACCCACCGTCATTTACGGCTATAGATTCCAAATACTCACTGGGACTGCCTGTTGTCAGAACCAAGGATGATAACGTATCTGCCATCGAGGAGTTCCCGGAAAGGCAACAGCTTACGGAGGTATTTGCGTACCTGGAAGAGTTGCTTCTTGATGCAGCAGACAAGATCAATCCATCAAGGGCTCCGGGTTTTTATATCTCATCCAATGCCATCTACGGCATCCTGGCCAACGTATACCTGTACCAGGAGAAGTGGTCACTGGCTGCATCGGCAGCTGTCACGGCTTCTGCAGGACGTTCTATGATAGAGAAAGCCGATTTTCTCACGGAGAACTATGAAGAGAACAATGATGAAGCCATCTTTGAACTGAGGTATACCCTTACTGACAACCTGGCTGACAGGATGCCGGGATATGTAGCCAACAAGACCGTTAACGAAGACGGACGTCACGATGCGTCATCAAAAGGATACGGTGACATAGGTGCCTCTGACACCTTTCTGGCTCTGCTGAATGAGAACCCTGAAGATATAAGGATACAACTCCTTCATGAGGACAAGACCAGTACGGCGCCGCTCTCGGCAACGGACCTGGTACAGGGTGTCGACGGCTATTCGGCAAGATATTATTATAAGTATATAGGAGGCAGGGAAGGCAATGTCTACCTGCACAATACCCCTTACCTAAGGCTCCCCGAGATCCTGCTGACGGCCGCAGAAGCCTATTCTGAGACAGGCACCCAGGATGTACAGGCTCTTGACTATCTCAACCGGGTTTATTCAAAGAGGACAGGAACAGAACTTACCGGTCTTACCGGTGATGACCTGAAAACCGCCATCTTCAATGAACGGAGAAGAGAGCTGGCGCTTGAAGGTCACAATATTTGGGATTATCTGCGTAAGAGCCGCAGTTTCACCAGGGATGCGTCGCATCATACGATACTGACCATTGACCCGGCTACCTCTGCAGGCAGGGATGATCCTGATTTCTATAAGGTGGTGGCTCCTATCCCGATAACGGAGATGGATGCCAATCCTAACATCAGGGACCAGCAAAACCCGGGCTACTCTCCATACCAGGGATCTAACTGACATTTCTGATTCCCCGAGGTGCTCAATTGAATGATACTCTTCAATCATTGAGCACCTCATTTTTAAATTTCTGTTAAGAAAAATGAGGAAATATTTATTTTTTCTGATTGCGTTGCTCATCACTCCTGACGGCAGCGCCTGCACCTCTGCTATCGTCAGCGGAAAGTGCACCTCCGACGGCCGGCCTCTTATGTGGAAGCAGAGGGATACGGACAATGAGAACAACAAGCTCCGCTATTTCACAGGAAACGGGTTTGACTATATAGGCGTGATAAGTGCCGGAAAGGCAGAAGCCAGTGCCTGGATAGGGATGAATGAAGCCGGCTTCTCCATTATGAATACCGCTTCATATAACCTGAACGATACCCTGGAACGGGTTAAGGACCGCAGTGAGGGTCTCTTCATGTCGCAGGCGCTGAGGCTCTGCGGAAGCATCGAAGACTTTGAGAAGCTGCTCGATACCCTTTCCAGGCCGACAGGCTTGCAGAGTAACTTCGGTGTGATCGACGGTCATGGCGGAGCCGCATATTTTGAGGTCGGCGACCGCAGGTGGACAAAGATCGATGTAAACGATCCTGTAAATGCACCGCTGGGGTTTATTGTCAGGACCAACTATTCGTTCTCGGGTGATCCTAAAAGGGGAAGAGGCTATGCCAGGTACCTTTCCGGCTTTGACATTTTCTATCGCAATGCAATGATCAATAACCTGAGCCCTGAGGCAATCCTGCAGGAGGCAGCCCGCAGCCTCTGGAACACCTTTACCCGTGATGACCTGAAGGATAAGGCGACAGGGGAGAGGGAGATCAGGCTGGTTCATTTCAATGACAATATTGCACGTAAGTCATCCACCTCATCAACGGTGATCAGGGGGATACGCGAGGGGGACGAGTTGTCCTCATCAACCATGTGGGTGGTCATGGGCTGGCCTCTTGCCGCAGTGGCATACCCGGTATGGTTCAATCCCGGAAAAATGCTGCCGGAGATGCTTACGGCTCCTGTTGAAGCTCATGCTCCTCTCTGCGACGTGTCACTTGAACTGAAAAGGAGATCATTCCCGTCTGACTATGGCAAAGGGCCCGAATACCTCGATATCAACAGGGTATTTAATACTGACGGAAGCGGGTACCTGCAGTGGATGCTGCCCCTGGAAGAGAGGATCTTTGACCTGTCCCTCAGGGAGATGGCTGACTGGGATGGGAAAAGACCACTGACAAGGCAGGTAAGCTCATTATACAAAAGGTTAGACGAACTGATCATTGATGAATACGGGGCCAGAGAACCCGGCTTAACATATAAATACTTGAAATCAAGATGAAAAAACGATATTTTACTATTGCGCTGTTGTCACTTTTTTGCTCCTGCGCTCTTTATCCCCAGGGTTACTACAAGGATGTGTTTATGGACGGAGGCATCAAACTGACCTCCATGGAGCGGCTTCCGGCGGCAGACCTGCTGGGGCTTTCGACCGAACATTTTGCTTCGGCGCGTTACAGCTCAACCTTTCCTCCCACAAAGGAAGACTCCCTGGTTCAGGACCGGTTATTCATCGGGTCTGAAGTTGATCTGAACGGGATACTGTTGTATCCGGATGGTCAGCCCCGCTTCCGTGTCATTTATGTTAACGGAGGGAAAGCGGCAAGCCATGGCCTCTCACTTAAGCAGGAGGGTCTTGATAATATCCGCCGGTTCGTTGACGGGGGCGGAAGCTACGTGGGGTCGTGTGCAGGTGCCTTCCTCTCATCTGCAGCTACCGTGAAAGCTGATACCCTCTATCCGCGTGAATACTATCTGCATGTATGGCCGGGAGCGACCAGGGCGACAGGGCTGATAAAGAACTTTACCGGGATGAGAGCAGCTAAAGACTCACCGCTGCTGAAATATAGTGACTTCGGTGGCGACAGGTATATCGACAGTGTACGTCATAACGGAGGCTGTTTTGCATATACGGTTAAGGATTACCCGCCGGAGACTGAGGTCCTGCTCAGGTACGACTATCCTTATGAAAAGAAAGGTACGCAGATCGATGGTGAGATCAGTGCCTGGGCGTATAAAAAGAGCGACCGGGCAGGAAGGGTGGTGGTTATCGGCTCCCACCCGGAGAGCGTCACCAGCGGAGAACGTCTTGACCTGATGGCATCGCTGCTGCAGTATGCACTTGACGGCAACGGTGCCCCGAAAATAAAGGCGGAACTTAAGAACGGCTCACCTATGAAGATGTTCAGGACGACATTGCAGAACAGTCCTGACTCAACAATGATCGGTGACAAGCAATACCACCATTTTAAGGTTATCATCCCTCGTGATGCAAAGAATATCAGGGTTACGCTGGATGGTGCTGAAGACTATGACCTGTTCCTCTATCTCAACAAGGGTGACTATGCATTCAGGAACAATGCCGGTTATAAAGACATAGCCCTCGGTGCTTCAAAGGTGATGGCGTTTGATAAGCTTGATGCAGGTGAATGGTATATAGGAGTGGAGTGCAACAACACTGTTGAGACCGTGGCTACACCATGGGGTGTTGAATACACAGGCTGCCTTGATGTGCTCAACGGAGTGCCATATTCAATACTTGTCAGCTGGGATTAAAAACGGAAAAAGAAAGGACAGGGATGTGTCAGGCGCATATCCCTGTCCCTCTTTTTTTGTCACCTGTCGACAGGATATGGCCCGTGTGAAGGCCATTGGCGAGGCTCTTCCGAGATCTTCTTCATGACCACCTCCACGGCTTTCATAAGCTGGGTGTCATAACCACCGGCATATTTCCTGGAGTCGATGTCGACGATGATGTCGGGTGTTACCCCTTCATTTTCCACTACCCATTCACCCTTCTCGCTGTAAATACGGTAGTCAGGAACTGTTATGGTCCCGCCGTCAATCAGCTCGATGAACATTGATATTCCCACCAGTCCGCCCCATGTACGTGTACCTATTATCGGTCCCATACCAAACCAGCGGAACTCATAGGGTAGTTCATCACCTCCTGATCCGGCATACCTGTTTGTCACCAGTGCCATATGAGCATCTACGGCAAGGTGTGGTATCGGCTGGTCAACAGACTGCCTCCTGGTCCAGAAGGCATGAGGCTTTTTCTGCAGGCGCTGCAGGAATATCTCCGGGTCAAGACCTCCGCCATTGAAGCGTCCGTCGATGATCAGTCCCTCCTTCTTTGTTTGCGAGTAGAAATACCTTGGAAAGTCTGTTGCCGAGCCGTTCCATGTATCAGGAAGGTAGATATATCCTATCTTTCCTCCCGAGGCTTTATCGACAGCCAGGCGGTTAGATTCAAGCCAGTCCATATAGCGGAACCTGTTCTCGCTGCCTGCGGGTACCACTGTCACTTCACGGGCGCCTTCAGTGACAGGCTTTGAATTGACAGTCAGCGTAACCTGTTTGCCGGCAAGGCCTGTGAAGTAGCTGTAGATATCCCTGTCAGCCTTTACATTGACGCCATTGACCTTAAGCAGGTAATCACCCTCGGCAATGTTGACCCCGGGTTTTGCCAGCGGAGGCCATGCCTGGCGCGACCAGTCTTTCTCACGGTAGATCTTTTTGAACCGGTAGAGGTTATTCCGTGTGTCGACGGAGTAATCGGCGCCCAGCATGCCGGTGCTGACAGGTTCTGATCTGCGCCTGATGTCACCACCGTAGACGTATGTATGTGAGGTGTTCAGTTCGGCTATCATCTCCCCGATGATGAAAGTAAGATCCTGCCGGCAGGTGGCCCTGTCGGCCAGCTGCTCATATTTCTGCCTGACAGCAGGCCAGTCCTGGCCATGCATGCCCGGCTCATAGTAATAATCGCGTTCCATCCGCCAGGCTTCGTTAAAGATCTGCTTCCACTCGCTGACAGGATCATACCATACCTTCAGGTCAGAGAGCCCGAGAGGTGTAACGGCGCCTCCTGAAGACGGCATCAGCGAAACGCTTCCCTCTTTTGTGAGGATGATGGTCTTGCCACCGGCTGAAAGCTTATAGTCATCGATGTTGTCGGCAAGCGAATTCTCTTTTTCTGACTCAAACGACCAGGAGTATAGGGTCATAGGGCCATGACCCGAAACCTCGAAGCGGTTGAAATTACCTTCGTCGGCATTCAGGTAGAAGAGGGCTTCATCATTTACTGCCAGGTTACGGTAGTTGCCCTTAGCCACAGGCAGGGCTTCGGTGCGGTCTGCAATACCATCGAAGTCAATGCGTACCGTCACGGGAGCGACAGGTCCGGACGCAGACGGTGCCGCAGTCCCTTCCTCATCACTCTTGTAAGGCAGCAGTGACTTTCCGTCTTTCCTCAGGGTGACAGCATAGAGACCGGCTATTTTCCGGTAGATCATCTCCCATTCGAGGTCGCAATAGGTCGGTTCGAACCTCCGGTCAGAGATAAACATTATATGTTCACCGTCTTTTGTGAATACCGGGTTGAAGTCATGGAACAACCCGTTGCTGATACAGTTTATTGATTTGCTTTCCAGCCCGTAGACATATAGCTGGTACATAAAGTCCTTATTCATTTTAGAGTAGACAATGAACCTGCTGTCGGGCGACCAGGAGTAGTCGAATATTGATTTTACATCAAGCGATACATCTACGTTCTCATATTCTTCCTTATCGACCTTTGTCACCTTCCTGGTAGCGACATCGATAAAATAAAGGGTAAGGGTCTGGTCTGTCCATGCTATTTTCTTACTGTCAGGGGACCATCTGAGTGTATGCCTGTAGCCGTCCCTGTTTGATGTGAGTTTCACAGGATCCTCTTTACCGTCAGGATTGATTATATAAAGGTCATATTCACCTGACTTGTCGGAGAAGTAAGCTATCCATTTACCGTCGGGAGACCATACCGCATCCTTATCATGAGCACCCGGTGAGTTTGTCAGGTTCCTTGCACTGCCCTCCTTCTCCGGAACCGTAAAGATCTCGCCGCGGGCAACGATGAGAGCACGGCTCCCTGATGGTGATATGTCAGCCCGGGTGATGTTACGGCTTATATCCTTCATGTATGGACGTCTCTCCTCCATGTCGTTCAGTATCTGCACAGGGACCTTTGCCGTTGTACCGGAGGACAGGTCAAGTTTCCATATATCCCCGCCCAGCTCGTAGACTATTTTGTCTCCACCGAAGTCAGGGTGCCTGACATCGTAAGTTGTATGCTTTGTGACCTGTTCAATATTCCCGCTTCCTGTGTCGTATGACCATATGTTAAGCACCCTGTCACGGTCAGAGCTGAAGTAAATTTTATCCCCGATCCACATAGGCCATCTGTCGGAGCCCTCATAGTTGCTTATATTGGTCTCCTTATCTGTCTTAAGGTCATAGATGAAAACCTCCTGGGCCCTTCCACCCTTATATCGTTTCCAGGTGGCGTTGTCCTGTGCGTCTTTGCTATAGGCAATACTGTTACCGTCGGGTGAGAAGCTGCCACGTGCTGCGTCGTACATGATCATCTCCTCCAGCCCGCTTCCATCGGGAGAGATAAGGTACATCTTCACATATCGTGACGGGCTGTTCCTGCCCGAGGTGAACATGATCTTGTTCTCTGAGGCATTCCATCCTACTACCTCATCGGTCCCGGGGTGATAGGTAAGCCTCCTGATATCACCGCCGTCTATATTCATCACATAAACGTCGGCGTTACCATCATATTCACCGGTAAAGGCAATGAGTTTTCCATCGGGCGAGATCTCCGGATAGGTCTCACGGCCGTCGCTGAAAGTCAGTCGGCATGCCGTTCCGCCATCGGCGGAGACTTTCCAGAGATCGCCGCCGCTTGCGAACACAATTATGCCGCCCTGTATATCAGGGTATTGCATGAACGGATCCTGGGCACCTGCTATGAGTGGCAGTGTCAGAAAAACCGTAAGTAACAGGGTCGGGAAATACATTCCCGGCCTGTTGTGATGTCTTACAATGTTTTGCATATGGTAATTATTTATGATTGGGTTTGCAGTTTATCCGGCTTACCGGCGACTTGATTATCAAAGGTACACGGTATGGCGGTCAAAGTCAATGACTGATGCCCGGGATCCTTCCGGCACAGTTAACAAAGAGGGTCGGCAGCTATAAAATGATGCCTGGCCGCAGATACGGCAGGTTACTCTGTCACTACGATCCATGGTCTGACAGACCATTCTGTTATCAGGCCGTTTTTCACATACGGGTCACGGTTCACAAACTCATGAGCCGCATCCGGTGTATCGCCCCTGAAAATAAGGACAGCGCCATCGGCGGGTTCTGCCAGGGCTCCGGCCATGACAATATGCCCGTTGGTATGGAATTCGTTTACAAGGCCCAGGTGATCCCCACGCAGTGGGGCCCGGCGTTCGATGTAATTGTCTGCCGTTTTATAGAACAGTATATAATGCATTATGAATTATGTTTATTGGTTTCTGTAATCGCCCGCCAGCACTGCAATGTCTTTGCCGTATATCGTCTCCGAAGCGTAGTCATTTCTGACGAGCCTGATCATTGAGAGAGCCAGCTCCTCCATCGTGTTGAAATAATCAGGGCTGAGCTTTTTACCTACAGGCATAAACCAGTTGATATAGGAATAAAAGGCATGTGCTTTCTTCTGCCCGGGGAAAGGCTTTATGAAGCCGGGCCTGTAGCCATAGACTCTTTTGAAGGGCATTTTTCTCAGATCATTCTCAGTCTTTCCCTTGATCCTTGCCCATTCTGTTCTTCCCTTTTCAGTGCCGTCAGTACCGGCTCCCGAGACATAGACGAAAATCATGTCACTGTTGAGCCTGCTGACTGTCTCTCCGAAGTGCATCGTCAGATCGTAGGTCACTCTCCGGTACCTGTCCATTTTCATCCCCACCGAAGAGACCCCCAGGCAGAAGAAACATGCGTCATATCCTGCAAGGTGTTCCTCTATGGCCGAGAGGTCGTTAAAATCCTCATGGATGATCTCTGTCAGCCTGGGGTGGGTTATGCCGGAAGGCTTCCTGTTAATGATCAGTATCTTTTCAATGGCAGGTTCCCTGAGGCAGACAAGAAGCACCCCTTCACCCACCATGCCGGTAGCGCCGGTGATGATCACCTTAATTCCTTTGTCGTTCATTTCTTCTTTGCAATAGCGTTATCTGCGCAAATTAGTAATAAATAAAATAACAGGAGTTGAGGGCAACCTCATATCTGCCCTCAGCCCCTGTTCTCTTTCAGGCAGTATAGACCAGCCTCAGATTCCAGCCACTACCACGTCATCTATGACCAGGCTCGGGAACCTTGCCTGGCTGTAGATCCATGGGTCGTTGGCAACTTCTACAAGCCTGTTCCAGAAATTCATATGGTTATCGGCTATATTCATTTCTGCAACGTTCCTGACGAATTTTCCGTTCTCATACAGTTTCCCGATGATCCCCACGGAGAAATCTCCCGTAGTGGAGTTGGAGTTTCCCCCTATATAGTCGGTTATTACTATGCAGCGGTTAAGGTCGCTGATTATCTCCGGCAGGCTTCTTTTACCCGGGGGAATAATGATATTGGACAGGGAGCCTGATGTAGGTTCCCAGCCAAGCTTACGGCTGTAGTACCAGTCAACCAGGAACTCATCGAGTACACCCTCGTTTATCAGCATGCGCTTACGGGCAGGGAAGCCGTCGCCGTCATAGGACTTTGAGCCCAATCCCCTGGGGATGAACGGGTCATCAACAATTGTCAGGAACCGGCTTCCTATCGGCAATCCCTTCTTTTCAGCCAGAAAAGATCTCTTCTGTTGAATGTTGCTTGCAGACATGGGGCCTATAAGCCCGTTCAGCACCCGTCCTGCTCCCTGGTTCTCAAGGATAACAGTAGTCTTCATTGTGGGTATCTTCTTACCCCCCATAAGATCCAGTGTCCTCCGTGCTGCTTCGATCCCCACCTCCTCCAGGGGCGGAAGATCGCTTCTGTACCTGCATCCAACGTAGTTATAGCCTGTCGGCCGTCGATCTCCTGCATCCTGGGCGGTCATTGAAGCGCCTATGTTGCAGTATGTTCCGTTGGATGATCCCTCGAAGCCGTTGCTTGTCTTAATATACTCCTCATAGGATTCATCATACTCACCTGCTTCAACGGAGATAACCTTATCTCCTCCCTTGCTGAGGCACGCTTCTTCAACAGCCCTGGCCATGGAGTGTCTCTCCTCGGGGGTAAGGCTGCTATAGTCAGGATCTGCTGTCTGCAGATCGGCGTCTGATCTTCCTTCGTAGTACTTCGGGTCAGGGAGGGTACGGTACGGATCCTCTTCCATAATCCGTGCACTGGCTACCAGGCCGGTTATGAAGCTCTCGAGAGTAGAATTACGGAAGTCAGGTGTTGACTGACCGGCGTAACGGTTATTAACGAAGACCTCAAGGTATAGTCCCCTGGTTGTGGCTTCCTTTATCACCTCCGGCTTGCGGTCGCGGTAGTTGATCTCCACCGAGCGTCTCTTTGAGAGGCTTACCCTGCAGTCGTTTGCCCCGGCCTTCAAGGTCCGGCTTATGACCCAGTCGGCCAGCTCGGGGAAACTCATCTGTCTGTTTCCTGCTTTTGTCATGACCTGCCTCCTTTCTGATCTGTGCCTCCTACCGTCAGCGATTTAACAAGGCATGTCGGCAGACCGAATGACACCGGTACTCCCTGCCCGTTCTTCCCGCACTGTCCTGCTCCCCCTCTGCTCATCTCAAGATCGTTTGCAGCCATGGTGATATTGGCAAGCATCTTGGGTCCGTTGCCCATGATATTAACATCTTTGACAGGAGCAGTAAGTTTACCGTTCTCTATCAATCTGCCCTGTGATACGTAGAAGGCAAAGTCTCCCTCACCTATCTTGACTTCGCCGTTGCTTACACTCTCCACGTAGATTCCATTTCCGGCAGCCCTGATCACATCTTCAGGCGAGGCGTCGCCTCCCAGCATGTAGGTGTTACGCATTCGTGGCATCGGGTAGTTCATGAAATCCTGTCTCCGTCCGTTGCCCGTGGGCTCCACACCATAGTGTCTGGCTGAGATTTTATCGTGAATGTAACTTGTTAGAATACCGTTTTCCACCAGCAGGGTCTTCTGTCCGGGTGTGCCCTCGTCATCAACATTGATGCTTCCTGCGAGGTTCATGTTGGTCCCGTCGTCGATGATGGTGACGAACGGTTCGGCGACCTTCTTGCCGAGCATAGTACTGTACGTCGATGTTTTCTTGCGGTTAAAGTCGGCCTCCATGCCGTGGCCGATAGCCTCGTGGAGCAGGATGCCGGTCATGCCTGGTGCAAGCACCACAGGCATCTCACCTGCCGGTGGCTGTATGGCATCAAAGAGCTGCAGGGCATTGTCGACGGAGCGTGTAGCTATCTCATCGACCACATCACCTGTATAGAAGGAGAAGTCGCGATGACCGCCAAGGTTCCAGAATGCCCTTTCACGCCTGCCGTTTCTCTCAGCCACCACCGTCGAATACAGGAAGCCGTTGGGTATGATATCCTCGGCTATGACACCGTCGCTGGAAGCTATCAGTATACGTTTGATACTGCTCTGGAAGCCGGCGCTTACCTTTACTATTTCGGGCGACATAGAAAAACACTTCTCGTTGATCTGTTGCAGCAACGGCAGTTTCGACTCGGCAGGTATACCATCAAAGCCTGCTGAAACAGGATAATAGTTGCCTGCCTGCAGCCGGCTGAACGACGATGCAACCTGTGTGGCTGTCATATCACAGAGTGAGGCAGCCGTGGCAGCTGCAGACATCATCGCCTCCTCGGTGAGATCCTGGGTGTATCCGTATCCTATCTGGTCACCTTTTACCGTCCGGATCCCCACTCCCAGTGAGATGTCTCCGTATGACTGGTTCACTTTCCCGTCTTCAAGCCCCAGGTAGTTTGAGAGGGTATACTCAAAGTAGAGATCGGCAAAGTCACCACCTCTCGACAGTGCCCTGGCAAGTAGCTTACTGCACAGTGTTTCGTCAATCCCGAACTCACCAAGGAAGTAGTTTCCTGACATGCTGCTGCCGGAAGATCTGCATCCCGTGATCCCGGGAAGGAACAACAGGGCTCCCCCTGCAAGGGCTGTGCCCCTGAGAAATTTTCTTCGTGGAATAGGCTTCATTTTTAAGATTTTTGTTTGATGACACAAGTTATGAATTTACTCTTTAGTGACCCCATAATCAAAGGTTAATAGTATGTTAAGCGTAACATGGAATTCTTTTTCGGGAAAATGGCCTGTGTAATAACTGAAAAGTTACTTTTGCTGACTGAAGCAAAATGTAAACAGGAGAAATACTCCGCCTTGATCACCTAAAAGAGAAATTATTATGCAGGAAACAGAATTCAGGGTTTACAGTTACCGCTGGGTAATGCTGAGTGTGTATATGCTGGCTATCATTGTCAACCAGGTAATGTGGATCACTTTTGCACCGATAACGATTGATGCTGCAGCGTTCTACGGTGTTTCAGATCTTAAGATCGGGGTTCTCTCGATGTGTT
>QKGI01000031.1 GCA_003250475.1 Bacteroidota bacterium
TTTGCCCCTGATGCCGTCGCTGACAATGACCAGGAGCTTCTCAGGTATAATGAGCCGGATATAGAAAACGGAATCATCAGGGAGGCAGCCACCACCGACAGCACAGTCGTCATCCCCCCGGCTACTAATGAAGAGACGGCCCGTCAGAGTGACGTGCCCGAGCCTGCCAGGGAAGAGAAAAAGGAAAGGGTATACGACTTCGAGGGAATAGTATCAAACACCGGCGTGCTGGAGATCATGCCCGACGGTTATGGCTTCCTGCGCTCACCTGATTACAACTACCTCAGCTCACCTGATGATATCTATGTTTCACAGTCGCAGATAAAGCTCTTCGGGTTGAAGACCGGGGACACCATCAGGGGAAGCATACGCCCGCCGCGCGAGGGAGAAAAGTATTTCCCGCTGATAAAGGTCGAGGAGATCAACGGCCGTACCCCTGACTACATACGTGACAGGGTACCGTTTGACTATCTTACTCCTCTCTTCCCGAATGAGAAATTCACACTCTGCAGGCCGGGCGAGGGCAACCTCTCCGTCCGTATTGTCGACATGTTCTGTCCTATCGGCAAAGGCCAGCGTGGTCTGATAGTGGCACAGCCCAAGACCGGTAAGACCATCCTGCTGCAGGATATCGCAAACGCCATAGCCAGGTTCCATCCTGAGGTCTACCTGATGATCCTCCTGATAGACGAGAGGCCGGAGGAGGTCACCGAGATGGCACGCAATGTCAACGCAGAGGTTATCGCCTCAACCTTTGACGAGCCTGCCGAGAGACACGTACGCATAGCAACAATAGTACAGGAGAAGGCAAAGAGACTCGTTGAGTGCGGTCATGACGTGGTAATACTGCTTGACTCAATAACACGACTGGCAAGGGCTTTCAATACTATCGCCCCGGCATCAGGTAAGGTGCTGTCAGGCGGTGTCGACTCCAACGCCCTGCACAAACCCAAGAGGTTCTTTGGCGCAGCACGTAACATCGAGAACGGCGGCTCGCTGACAATAATAGCAACCGCCCTTACAGATACCGGCTCCAAGATGGATGATGTCATCTTTGAAGAGTTCAAGGGAACAGGTAACATGGAGCTGCAGCTCGACCGCAAGCTGTCAAACAGAAGGATATTCCCTTCGATAGACATACCTGCCTCGAGCACACGGAGGGAAGACCTGCTGCTTGACAAGAACATGCTGAGCAAGATATGGATACTGCGCAACTATCTCACTGATATGAACTCGGTTGAAGCCATGGAGTTCCTCCGTGACCGCATCACCCAGACACGGTCGAATGAGGAGTTTCTCGTTTCGATGAACAGCGAGTAAAATTGTCGCGAAAAATCCGTACATTTGCAATTTATTTTTTTAAATGTTACTGGAACACTAATTATTTATAATCAGAAATGGCAACAAAAAAATTTATCACTTGTGACGGCAACCAGGCAGCTTCGCACGTAGCGTATATGTTCAGCGAGGTAGCCTGCATCTATCCCATTACCCCTTCCTCAACAATGGCTGAGTATGTCGATGAGTGGGCAGCTCACGGACTCAAGAACATGTTCGGTGAAGAGGTTAAGGTGGTGGAGATGCAGAGTGAGGCCGGTGCCGCAGGTGCAGTACACGGAGCGCTGCAGTCGGGTGCCCTCACGTCAACTTTCACAGCTTCACAGGGGCTTCTTCTTATGATCCCCAATATGTATAAGATATCCGGAGAGCTTCTGCCGGGTGTGTTTCACGTCAGTGCACGTACCGTTGCAGCTCACGCTCTCTCGATCTTCGGCGACCATGGCGACATATACGCCACACGCCAGACCGGGTTCGCCCTGCTGGCCAGCGGCGGCATACAGGAGATAATGGACCTCGCCGGGGTGGCTCACCTCTCCTCGATTAAGTCGAGAGTACCCTTCCTCCACTTCTTCGACGGCTTCCGTTCCTCGCACGAGATACAGAAGATAGAGGAGCTGGGCATAGACGACATGAAAAAGCTCGTCGACATGGATGCCCTGAAGGCATTCCGCGAGAGAGCCCTTAATCCCGAGACACCGGTAACAAGAGGCACTGCCCAGAACCCCGACATCTTCTTCCAGGCCAGGGAGGCTTCAAATCCGTTCTACACTCATCTTGACGACACTGTCAATGAGTACATGGAAAAGATATCGGCCCTCACCGGCAGGGAATACAAGCCGTTTACCTATTACGGTGCCCCCGATGCCGAGAACATAATCATAGCTATGGGGTCGGTCACCGAGACCATCAAAGAGGTCATCGACTACCTGGCCGGTAAGGGAGAGAAGGTAGGACTCATCTCCGTCCATCTCTACAGGCCCTTCTCAGCCAAGTATCTCCTCAACGTCCTTCCCGCCAGCGTGAAGCGTATCACCGTCCTCGACCGCACAAAAGAGCCGGGTGCAAACGGCGATCCTCTCTTCCTTGATGTCAAGGAGGTATTCTACGGCAGGGATGTACAGCCGCTGATCATCGGCGGACGTTACGGTCTCAGCTCGAAAGACACCACCCCCGCACAGATGATATCGGTCTTTGAGAACATGAAGAAAGAGACACCGATGAACCAGTTCACCGTTGGTATCGTTGATGATGTGACCTTCAGGTCCCTCCCTGTTCTCCCCGAGATAAACGTCAGCGACAAGGGAACATATTCCGCCAAGTTCTACGGTATTGGTTCCGATGGTACTGTCGGTGCCAACAAGAACTCCATCAAGATCATCGGCGAGACCACTGACAAATACTGCCAGGCATATTTTGCCTATGACTCAAAGAAATCAGGCGGGGTGACCACCTCGCACCTGCGCTTCGGAGACAAGCCCATACGCTCGCCGTATCTTGTCAACACACCCGACTTCGTGGCATGCCACGTGCCTTCATACCTCGACAAGTATGATATGCTGAGAGGCCTGAAGAAGGGCGGCACCTTCCTTCTCAACTCCATCTGGGATGCAGAAGAGACGAAGACCAAGCTGCCAGACCACATGAAGAAATACCTTGCTGAGAATGATATCAGCCTGTATATTATCAACGCCACCAACATAGCTGAAGAGATCGGTCTTGGCACAAGAACCAACACCATAATGCAGAGTGCATTCTTCAAGGTCTCGGAGGTGATCCCTTATAAGCTGGCCGTTGATGAGATGAAACACGCTGTCATCAAAGCCTACGGAAAGAAGGGCGAGAACGTTGTGAAGATGAACAATGCTGCCATCGACCGTGGTGGTGATGTCACCAGGGTTGAGATACCGGCTGAGTGGGCTGACATAAAAGTGGCGGCTGACGAGACCGACGGTAGCAGACCGCAGTTCATCCGCGAGGTAGCTGACATGATCAACGGCCTGAGAGGCGATGATCTGCCTGTGAGCGCCTTTGCAGGACGTGAAGACGGGACCTTCCCGGCTGGCACCGCTGCCTACGAGAAGCGCGGCATAGCCGTCAACGTGCCTGAGTGGCAGATGGATAAGTGTATCCAGTGCAACCAGTGCTCCTATGTCTGTCCTCATGCTGCCATCCGTCCCTTCCTTCTTACCGACGAGGAGCTGGCAGCAGCCCCCGAGGGAACGACAGCCAAGCAGGGTATCGGTAACACCAAGAGCCATAAGTTCAGGATACAGGTCAGCGTCTATGACTGCACAGGATGCGGCAACTGCGCCGACGTATGTCCTTCCAAGGAGAAGGCCCTCATCATGAAGCCTCTCGAGACACAGCTCGGCGAGGCAGACAGGTGGACCTATATGCATGAGAAGGTGGGTTACAAGGAGACCATTGTCGACAAGTACACCAATGTGAAGAACTCACAGTTCGCACAGCCTCTCTTTGAATTCTCAGGTGCATGTGCAGGATGCGGCGAGACACCTTATATCAAGGCCATCACACAGCTGTTCGGTGACCGCATGGTCATCTCCAACGCTACAGGATGCTCCTCGATCTACGGAGGCTCGGCACCATCGATGCCTTATACCACGAATAAGAACGGCCATGGACCTGCATGGGCCAACTCACTCTTCGAAGACAACGCTGAGTACGGCTTCGGCCTTATGCTCGGAGCAACAAGGATCAGGGAGCGCATCGAGCGTCTCATGAAGGAGAACCTCAACAGCGGCCTTGCCCCTGAGACAGTGTCGGCATTCAACGAATGGATAGCGGAAAAGGAAAATTCCAAAGCCAGCAGGGCTGTCTCCGAAAAGGTGATAGCTGCCTGTGAGAAGGATAAGGCTCCGGTATGCACTGAGATCCTCGATCTTAAGAAATACCTCGTGAAGAGGTCGTACTGGGTCTTCGGCGGCGACGGATGGGCTTATGACATAGGCTATGGCGGTCTTGACCATGTGCTTGCTTCGGGTGAGAACATCAATGTGCTTGTTCTTGATACAGAGGTCTATTCCAACACTGGCGGACAGGCTTCGAAGTCAACACCGGCAGGCGCTGTTGCCAAGTTTGCAGCCTCAGGCAAGAAGATACGCAAGAAGGACCTCGGGCAGATGGCCATGACCTACGGTTATGTCTATGTGGCACAGGTCTCCATGGGCTCCAGCCAGAGCCAGTACTTCAAGGCTATACGCGAAGCGGAGGAGTATCCCGGGCCATCACTTATCATCGCCTACTCACCCTGTATCAACCATGGCCTTCGCAATGGCATGGGCAAGACACAGCAGCAGGCCAAGGATGCCGTCACGGCAGGATACTGGCACCTCTTCAGGTATGACCCACGCCTCGA
>QKGI01000120.1 GCA_003250475.1 Bacteroidota bacterium
CATGACCCTCATCTTGGCCTGGCTGATAAACGACTTGTGAGTCAGCGGGAACAGTGCCAGCTTAATAATCAGCGTCAGTATAAGTATGATAAGCCCGTAACTGTCGATGAAGTTGTCAAGGAGGTTGAATATAGGGATGATAACGAACTGGCTGATCCACCTTATTATATTCCTGCCGAGGAACACCAGTTCCTCGAGTTTGAGATCATACTTCTTAAGCAGTGAGAAACTGTTTGGCCCGAAGTAGATCCTCATTTTAACAGCACTGTTTTCACCAGGAGAATATGGCACACCGATCTCTGACTGAAAATACCTGAGATACCTGGATGTCGGGTCGGCATTCGTTGAGGAGACAGTAGCGTTGATGAAGAAGTTCTCCGCTATGAGAACAGATGAAAAGAACTGGTCTTTATATGCTATCCAGTCTGTCTTCATCAGGTTCTCAGTCACCACTTCCTTTTTCTGCCTCTGCCTGGCAGCACCACCCACATCCTCTACCTCTTCCTGGTATACTTTGTATTTAAGGCCGGTGTAGGTATCTTCATTCTGTCTTCCTTTCTCCTGCTGGGGGATATACATTCTCCAGTCGAGCGTAAGCGAAGAGGTGTTTGCAGGTATGATATTTCCAAGCGAGTTGAATCTCGTTTCGAAGCCTATCATATATTCATCAGGGCTGACGGTGTATATATAATCGATGTAAGCCCCGTTCTCAGCTTCCAGCCTCAGGGTAAGGCTTACCGGACCATCGGACGCAACCAGCGGACCGTTATATTCGAGAGGCCTGAAGTAAAGCTCATCTGTCTTTATAGGCTTATTATCGACAGTAAAGAAATTGTACCCGAATACTGTTGAGTCTCCATCGAAAAGCACTACAGGACGTCCATCATATGTCTTGTAGTCTTTCAGCCTGACAGAGTAAGCCTTACCACCTCTCGATGAGACCGTGATGACCATCAGGTCATTTTCAATGACATAAAACTCATTGTTCCCCCTTGAACTGACAGCAAAAGCACCGAGGGCCGCACTGTCATTCACTGGTGTCGTAACTGCAGGTGTTGCCTCCGGGACAGTGTCAGAAGCTGATACCTGTCCTGCAACCTCCTTAGCGGCAGCGCCAAGACCAAGCTTGCTGTTAAGCTCCACCACCCTGTCTTTGGTGTGCTGATCCTTAGGTCTGTAACCCAGTGCCCTGATGTATGCCTCACGGGCCTGATCATAATTGCCGGCTGTATAGAGAGAATCGGCATACTCAGTCTCTGCCTTGAAGAACTTCCCGGTCCTGTTGTTGTTGTACAGGCTGAACCCGAGGAAGATCAGGAAGATGAGTACTATGCCGGTTATTGTATTCTTATCCATTATTATTTATTTCCCAGTTATTATTTAATCACTTATTTATGCAGGCTTTCACAAACCCCTTGAACAGGGGATGTGGTTTCAGTACCGTACTGCTGTATTCCGGGTGAAACTGAACACCGACAAACCACCTGTGTGAGGGAATCTCAACTATCTCCACCAGTCCTGACTGTGGATTCAGTCCGCACGGCAACATGCCGGCATTCCTGAAATCAGCAAGGTATTTGTTATTAAACTCGTACCTGTGGCGATGACGTTCAGTTACCTCTTCTTTCCCGTAGCATTTCCACGATTCTGATCCGTGAAGGAGCTCGCACTTATAGCTTCCCAACCTCATCGTGCCACCTTTTTCAGTTACACTTTTCTGTTCCTCCATCAGGTCAATTACAGGATGTTTCGCCTTGGGATTAATCTCTGTCGAATGGGCGCCTTCTAGTCCCATCACGTTTCGGGCAAATTCTATCACTGCACACTGCATTCCAAGGCAGATCCCCAGAAATGGAATATCGTTAGTCCTGGCATATTTCACTGTCAGTATCTTTCCTTCAATACCTCTTGACCCGAATCCGGGTGCCACTACCAGCCCGTCATAGCCTTCAAGCTTCTCCAGGTAGTTGCCCTCATCTATCTCCTCTGAATGTATGAATGTAAGATTTACCGAGGTTTCATTGGCGGCCCCGGCATGCACGAAAGCTTCGGATATTGATTTGTAGGCATCGGCCAGTTCAACATATTTTCCCACAAGCGCTATTTTCACGCTATGGGTTGGGTTCTTCAGTTTAAAAAGAAACTCCTTCCATTCACCCAGTTCAGGGTCATGACCGGGAGAGAGCCCCAGTTTGCGCAGTACAGTCAGATCCAGCATCTCCTCCTGCATCCTGAGAGGTACCTCGTATATTGTTGAGACATCTATCGATTCCACCACTGCTCCTGCCTCCACGTTGCAAAAGAGGGCTACCTTTTTTCTCACATCCTCGGTGAGACTATGCTCTGTACGAAGCACAAGCACATCAGGCTGTATTCCCTCCTCAAGCAGCATCTTCACCGAATGTTGCGTAGGCTTGGTCTTCAGCTCTCCTGAAGCATGCAGGAACGGCACCAGGGTAAGATGTATCACAATACAGTTCTGAGGACCGAGTTCCCATCTCATCTGCCTCACTGCTTCTATATACGGCAACGACTCAATATCGCCCACGGTGCCGCCGATCTCGGTAATGACTATTTCAAATTTCTCCCCCAGGCCAACAAGCTTGATGCATCTTTTGATCTCGTCAGTGATGTGGGGTATTACCTGTACCGTCTTGCCCAGGTAGTCACCCCTGCGTTCCTTGTTAATCACCGACTGGTAGATCCTGCCTGTGGTGACATTGTTTACCTGAGAGGTAGGTACATTTAGAAACCGCTCATAATGACCGAGGTCAAGATCCGTTTCGGCACCATCACCGGTGACGTAGCATTCACCATGCTCATAAGGATTGAGTGTCCCGGGGTCAACGTTAATATAGGGATCCAGCTTCTGTATCGTTACCGAATACCCACGTGCCTGTAATAATTTGGCAAGTGAAGAGGAAATGATGCCTTTACCCAATGATGAGGTAACCCCGCCGGTCACAAAAATATACTTTACTTCAGCCACTGTATTTTTTGATTATTGTTTGCCGGAGATCTTACAATTATTCATCGGACATTGAGCTGTCAATCAGCCTTACTTTTTCTTCAAGAAGTTTTATGTTTTTCCTGGCATCGGCAATCTTTTCCTCTACCTCCCGGATCATGTTATCTGCGTTTGCTGACTTGGCAAAGAAGCCTATATTGTTTTCCCAGAGCACTATGTCACTCTCAAGCTGCTTGATCTTGCTGTAGAATTTCTCCCGTTCGTTCCTCACTTTCCTGGCAGCACGCGGGTTTGACCTTGCGCTGTCCACTTTGCTCCTGTATCTCAGTATGTTTTTATCCTCGTCATCAAGGTTGAGCTTGTCAAACTGCCTGTTAAGGGCATCCTTATAACGTCTTGCAATCTCTTCCTTCCTGTTGAAGGGAACGTATCCTATTTCTGTCCAGCGTCTCTGTAACTCCTTGAGCTGTTCAAAGGCTTCCTTCAGGTCTTCCCCCGGGTCGAAGGACTCCAGCTCTTCTATTATGGCAAGCTTGGCCTTGAGATTATCCTCATATGAGGTATCCCTCCCGGCAAAGAACTCCGACTTGCGCGTAAAGAAGGTGTCACAGGCTTTGCGGAATCGCTTCCATATCTTTTCCGAATACTTTTTGGGTACCGGTCCTATATCTTTCCATTCCTTTTGCAGCCTGATGAGCATTTCCGAGGTGTCTTTCCAGTCCGAGCTCTCCTGGAGCGCTTCGGCTTTCAGGCACAGCTCGGTCTTGAGCTGAAGGTTCCTGACCTGTGTCTCTTTGTTCTCTGCAAAGAAGGCACGTTTCTTTTCGAAAAACGTATCACATGCGGCTCTGAACCGCTGGTATATCTTGTTATTGTGCTTTTTCGGCGCGAAACCAATAGTCTTCCACAGCTTCTGGCACTCAAGTATAGCATCGGATTTTTCCCTGAAGTCAGAGAAGGTCAGTATCTCTCCCGCTGCAATCTCTTCCACCTTTTCGCATAAGGCTGTCTTGGCATCAAGGTTGCTCTTCTGTTCATCCTTCTGCTTCTCGAAAAACTCGTGGTGCCTCTTATTGACTTTGGAGGTAGCCTCACGGAACCGTTCCCATATATCATTTTTGTTTTCGTGGGGCACGGGGCCTATCTCACGCCACCGGTTATGGTATTCCTGCAGCAGCTTGAAGGCATTTATGGCATTGGGCTCAAGAAGCAATTCCTCTGCTTTTTCACAGAGATCAATCTTTGCCTCAAGGTTCTTTTTCAGATCAAGATCCCTGAGTTCACGGTTTATCTTTATGTAGTCATAGAATATCTCGACGCTGTGGTGATAGTTCTCCCACAGGTCCTTGACAGCCCCCTGTGGTACTATACCCGTGGCATGCCATTCATTCTGAAGGTTCCTGAATTCCTGAAAGGTCTTGTTTATAGCCTCTTCCCGGTTTACAAGGTCTTTGATCTGTTCAATGATCTCCAGTTTCTTCCGGAGATTATCCTGTTTCTCACTCTCCTGTATCCTGTTATAGTCGCTCTTCCTGTTCCTGTAGGTCTCGAGTATTCCTTTAATCCTTGTCTCAAGCTCATCAGGCTCAGGCCTGTAATCCTCAATGTTACCCCCCTCCTTGGCAAAGTTCAGCCTGTTTTCATTGAATTCGGCTTTGCTCTTCTTGTAGAAGAATTCCTTTATCCTGTTAACATCGTCAACTATCTCCGCAGGAGGTCTGTTCTCCACTATCAGTGCGAGGGTTTCAACCAGCTCCTTTCTTGAGAAGCCGCTGTAATCCACTTTAGGTAACTCTATCTCGTCATAGTTCACCTGCTCCTCTTCCGCAGAAGCTTCTCCTGGTTCTTCTTCAGCACTCTCCCCTGACGGCACATCTTCAGCGTCCGCTTCTTCGCCAGCATCCCCGGCTTTAACAGGCTCGTCCCCAGGTCCTGCCTGCTGTTCCTCGGTTTCTGTCACCTTAGTGTCAGTGGTCACAGGTGTGGTCTCCCCGGATGACGGCTCCTCCAGTGCAGGTTCCTCTTTCGCTTCAGGTTCTGCTGCAGGTTCTTCATGTGCCGGCTCTTCCTCTTCGGCAGGTCCGGCTGCAGGTTCTTCACTGGCAGATTCAGACCCGACGCCGGGTTCTGCTGTTGGCTCTTCCGTTACAGAGTCCTCTTCTACCACGGGTTCTGCTGCAGGCTCTTCATGTACCGGCTCTTCCTCCTCGGCAGGCTCAGCGGCCTGTTCTTCTTCCCCGGGTGACACATCCTCTGCGACAGGTACGGCAGCAGGTTCTTCACTGACAGATCCGGACCCGACGACGGGTTCTGCTGCAGGCTCTTCCGTTACAGAGTCCTCTTCCACCACGGGTTCTGTTACCGGCTCTTCTGGTGCCGGCTCTTCCTCCTCTGCAGGCTCAGCGGCCTGTTCTTCTTCCCCTGGCGGCACATCCTCTACTGCAGGTACGGCATCAGCCTCCTCTGTCTCCACAGCAGGATCCTCCGGGTCATGATGTTCACCCACGGGCTCTTCATCCGAAGGTGTATCATCAGTCTCACCGGCAGTTTCAGGTGTGTCATCATTTTCTTCTGTCTGCTTCACGGCAACAGGCTCCTCTGGCAGAGCCTTCTCAGGAATAGTGTCTTCCGTAGATTCGATAGTCTTTTCTTCACCATCGAATTGTTCATCATGAACAGAGTCTTCCGGATTTCTTTTTGTCATCATCAATCCTTTTTCTTCAGTGCTTCATTAAAAGGTGACGGTAACATGCCCCCCTTTTTTCAAACCACGAAAATAATGGATTATTGGTAAAACTCAAATCAATACGTTATTTAAATGCATCGCTGGCATGGCCGAGGCTTTAAAAATGCTTAATTTTGATGGTTAGCTTAATGACTTAATTATTATCCATGGACAAAAAAGACATAATAATCTACATAGCAGTTTTAATGCTTATCGGATTAAGTCTCTACCGCAAGTATGCGAAGAAGAAGGGTGTAACGCCTGGCGGGCAGGTGCAAAAACCTGAAGGGAAAAACAGTCTTCGTGGAGAGCCTGACGACTACGAACCCTATTCAGGCAGGAAGGATCAGGCATAGTCACCTGCCCATCTCCAGCTGATCGCGGATCAACCTGTAGTAGTTGCCTTTAAGTTTCGTCAGCTCTTCATGGGTTCCATATTCCGAGACAGCACCTTTATCAAGGACCACTATCCTGTCTGCATGTCGCACCGTACTGAGTCTGTGAGCAACAACCACGACCGTTCTGCCCTGGTAAAACCCTGCCAGATTCTGAATGATCATCCTCTCGTTTGATGCATCCAGGGCGCTTGTTGCTTCGTCAAGGAGAAGAAGCGGTGGTTGCTTGAAGACTACCCTGGCGATCAGTATTCTTTGCTTCTGTCCCTGGCTGAGGCCATGACCGCCCTGTCCTACACGCGTCTGCAACCCTGCCGGCAGCGTATCGATCAGAGATCCCAGGTTTGCTACGGTGACGGCAAGGTTAACGAGGTCCATATCAGGATCATCTGTTCCGGGAGCGATATTGCCAAGGATTGTGTCAGGAAATATATAACCTTCCTGCATCACTACCCCGGTCTCCTTCCTGAGCGAACCGACGCTGATCCCGGCAAGATCTGTCCCGCTTATGGTTATTTTCCCTTCCGAAGGAGGATAGAAACCCATAAGAAGCTTCAGCAGGGTAGTTTTGCCTGAGCCGCTCTCACCAACGACAGCTGTTATCTTCCCTGCAGGTATTGACAGGTTCATATCTTTCAGTACCCATGGAGATCCCGGCCCTTCATATCTGAACGACAGGCCACTGATATCAATATCGACTACAGGTGGCATCAGCACTGCCGTAGCCCGGTCACCGTCTTCCTCAGGCTCCATAGCATGTATCTCGGCCAGGCGCTCGAGGCTTATCCTGGCATCCTGTGTTGCTCTCATGAAACTGACAATCTGTGATACGGGGCCGTTGAGCTGTCCGGTAATAAACTGCACTGCAAGCATCATTCCAAGCGACATAGACCCGTTGATAACCAGTGTGGCTGAAATGATTGTTATTATGATATTGACAGACTCATGAATAAGCGTGCCGCCGGCAGTCTGGAACTGCAATATCCGTAACCCCCTGATACGGGTACGGTAAATCTCCCGTTGATGGTCCTCCCATTCACGCCTGTTGGCAGATTCGTTACCGGCGAGCTTGATCTCCTGCATCCCGTTGACAATGTTTATCATGGTATTGCTGGCATCAGCCATCTGCATGAACCTGATGTTGTCAAGACGTTCCCTGGCAGGCATGAAGATGGTGACGTACAGGACATAAATGGCTGTGCCGCCAAGGAAAACGAGCAGGACAGGGATGCTGTATATGCCAAGTACCACACCAAAAACAATAAAGTTAAAGAGTGAGAAGAGAATAGCGAGACTGGAGGATGTAAGATAGCTCTCTATCCTGTTATTGTCATCTATCCTTTGCAGTATGTCTCCGTTGAGCTTGGTATCGAAGTATGAGATAGGCAGTCCCATAAGCCTTGCCAGAAAATCTGAAACAATCCTGATATTCAGCTTTGTCCCGAGGTGCAGCAGCAACCAGCCCCTTGAGAACTCAATGGCCAGGCGCCCGGCTGTCAGTGAGAGTTGTCCTGCCAGGATCAGATATATCAACCTTAGATTGTTGAATTCTATACCCTTGTCAATTATGGCCTGCGTAAGAAACGGGAAGACAAGCTGTATTGCGCTGCCTGCTATCAGTCCGGCAATGAGTAATGCTATCTGTTTTCTGTAGGGTCTGAAGTAAGGTAAAAGGAAGCTGAAGCCGCCTTTTGGAGGCGGGTCATCCTGTAATTCAGCAAAAGCAGGTCCCGACTCAAGCAACAAAACCATACCCGCCGGCCCGCCGGCAATCTCACCTGAGCCCCATCCTTTCAGGAACTCACCATGTGACATCTTCAGCCTTCCGATGGCAGGGTCACTTACCCATACATATCTGTCACTTATCCTGTTTATGACTATAAAGTGGTTCTGACGCCAATGTGCGATGCATGGGAATGGAGCATCTGCCACCAACCTGGAAAAAGGCAGCTTTACCCCGGCTGCCCTGAATCCCATGCTCTCGGCTGCAGATTTTAATCCCAGGAACGAGACACCTTCACGTGTTATCCAGGCACGTTTTCTGATTGTTTCCAGTGATATGCGCTTACCGTGCCACTGGGCGACCATGCTTATACAAGCGGGCCCGCAGTCCATTGCATCATATTGTCTTACAAACGGATAGGTCATAACGCGGTTTGCAGTTTGCATTGAAGCGGTAAATATATCCATTATTCCCCGATGCGAAGAATCAGCTGCATGAAAAGTGATACCCCGCCATTTATCTATATCGTTTTCGGAAATGTTATATTTGTCTTATAAATCGTTTGCTTGGCATTATTCAAAAAGTACTCAGACAGTGACATCATTGATGGCATCAGGAGGCAGGACAGCCGTATCCTTTCCCACCTCTATGATGTATATTTTGAGATGGTGCGGGATCATCTGAGAAAGAACAGCGGTTCGGATGACGATGTTTACGAAGTGCTCCAGGAGACTGTGGTGATCCTCTACAAGAAAGTTACAGAAGATAATTTCGAACTGACAACCGACCTGAAAGGGTACTTCTTCGGTGTGGCCAGGAACGTATGGAATGCGCAGCTCCGTTACAGATCGCGCCTTATCTCGCTGGAAACCGACCCTGCGGATGTCGCCGAGACGGAGGAGCAGTCAGGAGCCGCTCTTGAGCGTATCGTTACACGTTCATTCGGTCTTCTGAAGGAGGACTGCCAGATGGTGCTAAGGCTGTACAGCCAGGCATATTCTTATGAAGAAATTGCCAGGAAGATGGGATTAAAGAATGAGGCATACGCAAGGAGAAAGAAGTACCTGTGTAAGGAAGCTCTGATGGAGATTATCAAGACTGACCCGGAATATCAGGATTTCGGACCCTTATAGACTGTTGCCACCAGAAGAGTAGCCACAATCATCAGGATCAGCAGGGATGTATAAAGCTTGACACGGTTGTACCAGAGTGCGGTATCGTCACCGTAAATTACCAGTGCTGCCCAGTAGTAGGGATGTGATCTCTCCTGATCAGCAGAACGGAGGAACCTGAGTCTCGCGTTGCGCAGGGCAGAACTTTTTGTCTGTCCGCTTCTCATATTCTTGTAGAATGAATGCATCACTGCCGATGCCGACATATCCTCAACAGCCCACATCGACATCACGGCTGAACGGCTGCCGGCATAGAGGAAGCCGCGGGCAAGACTTAGTATACCTTCACCGTTGACAAGCTTTCCTGTCCCGGTATTACACGAGCTCAATACAACCATCATAGCTTTTAACGGGGTATTGTATACCTCGTAAGTGTTCAGCATACCGTCATCGGCCTTACCCGGAGACAACGAAAAAATCATCTTCGAAAATGTCGGGTGGTTATCATCAACAAGCGTATGCATAGCAAGGTGAATAATCTCAAACTTATGCGCTTCTCTCTTGTAGGTATCTTCCGTAGCCTCCTTCTCAAGATAAGCCATGCCACCGCACTGATCCACAGCATCCTCAGCCTCCAGAACGGCATAGGGCAGTCCTCTTATCTCCCCCCGGAGGTTAGGCCAGCTTGCCAGCAGTGAATCACTGATCTCCATCCCGTCGTACGAAGGAGCAAAAGCCAGCAGCCTGTTATTGAGGCTCCGGCTCTTCTCCTGCGTCTCTGACGAGAGAGTAACACTGTAAATGTAGGAGAAACGGTACTTCTTGAGAGCAAAGGGAGCCTCACGGTAAAGCAGGTCCGGGCTCCGGAATTCTTCGGTCACCAGTGTTTCAAAAGGTATGTATGAGAGGATGTTGTCAGGAGAGATTACAATCTTCTCCCCTCTCAGGAAAGGAACGACAGGCTCAAGAAGAACCGTGTAGAGCTCATAGGCCAGGTCCATGAATTCGTTGAATGGCTTGCGCACACTGCTCGTAACAGGCATTTCAGACAGCATCCCTCTGAACCTGGTCAGGGAGGTGAAAAAAGTGGAGTCGATATCGCGTGTTATGATCTCGGTGTGTTGCAGGTTGGTGACAAAAATAAACAGTCTGTCATCCGTAAGAACATAGCTGAGCAGGTTGGCCTTGTGTCCGATAACCCTGTTGATATCTGAAAGCGGCGTTACCTCGTTCCTTATCTTCAGGTTATAGTAAGACGGGTAATTCATTTCAAATACGTTTACCAGCGAGTCTCTGGACCTTAGGAGGCTGAAAGTGGCACTCTCCCATGTAGCCAGCCGCTGGGTGTCGGGGACTGCCTTTGACTGCTCCGTCACAATAAGTTCCTTGTAAAAACCTATCTCCTTCCTGATGTCATTATCAAGCTCCACCAGGTTGGCAGGAAGCGAGAATTTTGCTGCGTTGAATTCCCTCATGGAGGCGAGGAAGCCGGCCATCTTGCTTCTCTCAGAAAATTCAAAAAGGCCTTCAAGAGATTGCCTGTCACCACTCTGTTTATAGAGACTTGAATAGTCATCGATCATTCCTGTATAAATCTCTCTTGAGAAAGCACTCAGATCCGTCCGGCTCTCTTCTTCACTCATCTCAAGACGCTGGCGATCATAAAGAGCGGTAATTCGCCTGCCAGTCTCAATGGCAAGTCGCAGATACCCATTGTCTCCTCTTTCCCTGGCCAGGGCGTTAAGTGATCTGTACCTTACAAGAAGCACGTTCAGGTCCTCCTGAGAAAAAGCCAGCGACCTTATATCATCACCACCCCTGGTGTTATCAACCAGTTCATCGGTGACTTCCACTATCTTACCGTACATTCCAGCCTCGAACAAGGTCTGGGTATACCTTCCGATGAGGTATTTCTTCATGGAGACATCCCATGGATTGCTCTTTACGTAATCAAAATATTCATTGTAAAGTTCAAGGGCTCGTTTTGTATCTCCCGAGCTTGAATTTGCAAACTCCGCAGCCGATGCCAGCATCATGTAATATTCACGGCTTCGTGGTCCGTACACCCTGCTGACGTTAGCCCGGCCATCCTCAAGCACCTTTTCACCCTCCCCGATACGTCCGTTCTCAGCCAGGAAACCAGCATAGTTTATATACAGAAGATATTTGTCCTGAGTGTTCTTGCCATCCTGAATTGCCAGCCCCTTTCTGAAATAATCCTCTGCCTCATCAGGCTGACCCAGGCGACGGTAAAGCTGCGATATCGTATTAAGTATAAGTATCTTTGAATCTGTTTTATCGACAGTGCTCTTATTATATATTCTTAAAGCCTGGCGGCAGTAGACAAGCGACTTGTTAAATTCAGCCACCCGGTAAAGGCTCAGCCCTATGACCTGGTACAGGTCAGCAGTAACTTCCTGTGTCACCCTGTCAGAATACAGCCTTGCAAGCTCGAGTCCTGCTTCAGCCAAGGCTATTGCCTCCCCGGTATCGTTCATTTCAAGCCGTGTACCTGCCAGGTTGAGATAGTTAACAGCCAGCACTGAAGTGTCATTCCCGGCCACCATTCTTCTTACTTCAAGACCTCTTTTCCCGACGGCATAGGCTCTGTTATAATCTCCTGCGCGCTGAAGGGCAACTGCCATATTACTCAGTCCCAGCGCGTACCTCCTGTCAGTAACCCCGACCTTCTCCCTGTATTCCAATGACCGGGAAAAGTAGTCCACCGCCTTGCGGTACATGTTTGTCTGAAGGTAATGATGTCCTGCAAAATAGTAGGCATTGGAAAGCAGCAAGGTATCCGTGATATTGTTCTCAGCGATGATACCCTCAATCTGAGATGTAAAAAACGAGGTACCTGGTTTAATATTCTTCGATTCCAGAGCGACAGCCAGGGAATCGGTCAGCATACTGAGCCTTGAGCCGGCACCGTTGTCAGCTCCATTTTCCTTTGTATCATTTGTAACCCCAGCCAAATCTGAGCCTGAGGAGTTAAGAACAAGGGCAAAAGGCAAAAGCAAAAAAATGAGTATGTATAATCTCAGACTCATCGAAGTGGTTCTTCTTTCTTTCCGACCGTAAAAATATAAAACAATCCCTATTGTAACTGAAAGATTTTTCCATATTATACAGCACTGTCATTCAATATGTTGCATTTTTTTTATAAAAAAAGTCAATTTTTTCGTGTCACAAATTGCCCCTTTCTGACATGTACGGTATAGAAAACAAATTAAACCCTGATTTATAAATAAAAATTTTTACAGCAATGAAAACCCTGACAATTGAAAATTTTGCCGAATTTGTTCTTTCAAATGAAGAGATGATTAACGTTCGTGGTGGAAATGGTGAAAAAGTATGTCCTGAAGATGGTCCCACCAAGCCTCCTGTAATCATAGAGATCTGACAAAACAACAGTTGCCGGGATTCCGGCCTGTATCTATAATATAACTCAGGCGTACCTGCTACAGGCAGATATCCTGAAGCTTTCAGGCAGCATGCATGAATGCTGCCTGAGGTGTCCGAAAGGCACAGTATGGTTTGTAATTAACTACCTGATTGATAGTTTTTTATAAGTGTGAAATAATATAACATAAGATGAAACCAACAAATGTCAACAATGCCATTGAGGATTATCTCAGCGGTCGCGCAGACAAAGCTGAGAAAAAATGGCTGATGGAAGAGATGAAGAGAGATCCGGAGCTTGCACGGGAAGTCAGACTCAGGCAAAGGACTGATGAGATTCTTGCGGACAGGGAGATTCTTGACCTGAGGAATAAGCTCAATGTGATTGAGATGAACAAGCGCTCTGCTGGCACTATCCGCAGAACAGCTCTCAAGACAGCCAGATATGCTGCTGCAGTGGCAATCATTGCCGTTATCTCGGCTGCATTGTACTTAATTGTAAGTCCAGATTCATCGCCTGACAAACTCTATTCAGCCTACTACGAGAGATATGAATCTCCCGGAGCTGCAAGGTCTGTCACCAGTACAAGCAATACATTGATGGAGAATGCTATTGCATCATATTCTGCCAGGGAATATGATAAAGCCATCGGGTATCTTGAGCAGGTGATAAACAGCGAAAAAGACAATATGGAGTCAGTGTTCATGCATGGCCTGGCCAACATGGAGGTTCATAATTACCCTGTTGCCAGCGGGTCATTCACCCGGGTGATAGAGCATAATGACAACCTCTATCTGGAAGATGCAGCATGGTACCTGGGGCTCTGTTATATGATGACAGACAACAACGAAAAGGCACTTCGGCAGTTTGAAGCGATAGCCGCTTCAAAGAGCCGGTATAACAAGCAGGCTACACGGCTTGCAAGAAAACTACGGTAACCAAGTCACTAACCTTCATTCTGTTCATATGTTCGAGATACTTCGTAATGCCTACAGGGAAACGGGTCCGGCAGTGGCGACAGGGCAGAAAAAAATGAACCAGATGATTAATAAACCGAATATCCTCGCAGGTGTCTCACATGAGGTGAGGACACAGATGAATTCAATAGTAGCTTTCTCATACCTCATGAACAACGAACGGTTCAGTGACAATGAGAAACGGGAATTCTCAGAACAGATCATTACATCCTGCGAGCAACTTATAGGATTGTTTGAAAATTTCTTTGACACCGCTGTACTGGAATCAGGGACAGCCAGAGAAAGCCTCAGGGAGACAGACATTGCAAGATATTTCGAGTCACTTACCTCAGATTTCAGGGTTTTAATGAGGAAAAAAGGCAAGAAAGATGTCGTGCTCATTCAGGAGGACAACCTCCCGGATAAACTGATGCTGAGAATGGACACAGCCAGGAGTAGCAGGATTTTTAGCAATCTTTTTAAAAATGCGCTCGACAATACTTTTTCAGGGTTTATTAAAGTCGGGTGCACCTATTATGATGAGACGATGACATTTTATGTAAAAGATTCTGGCCAGGGTTTTTCCAGAAGCAGTGACCTGCTGCTTTCCGACAATCCTGAGATCCAACATTCCGACAGTCAGGATACCTATTCCGCTATGAATTTAATCCTGGCCAGAAATCTTATTTTAGCATTGGACGGTAGAATCAGGGTTGAAACCAACGATGCAGAAGGTACTTCAGTCTTTGTCTCGTTACCTGTAAAAGAAAGTTCTGATTTAAAAATTCTTACCGGTACCTCTTCGGAAAACAAGATAGCTATCTGATTTCTGAAGTATAACCACTGTCTGTTAAGAGAAGTCAGGAGGGCCCCTTCGGGGAGCCCTCCTTTTACCATGCCTTGACTATTCCGGCAGCTGTTAACATATAGCCTGCTGTTTATTCGTCGATACCCTCTGACAGTATTGTTATCTCCGTCCTCCGGTTAAGCCTCTTGCCTGCAGGTGTAATATTGTCAGCTACCGGAGAGGTCTCCCCGTAGCCGTGAGAGAAAATCCGATCAGGCTTGATACCTCTTTTGATCAGAAACTCTCTTACCGATCCGGCTCGCTTCTCTGAGAGCAACTGGTTATGCTCATCCGTGCCATCGGAGTCTGTATGTCCGCCTACCTCCACCACTACTGTGCTGTTTATCTTAAGGAATTCAAGTAATTGTTCCAGCTCAGGAATCGACGATTCGAGAAGCTCCCATGAATCAGTATCATAAAAGACGTTATACATTCGCATGAATTCGCCTTTCCTGACCCTGTTGAGTGCAATGGTCTTCATATAGGGCTCAGAGGAGGTATAACCCTCCTCAAAGTCAAAGTTCTCAGAAAATATCATATAACCCCCGGCAGTCACATTGAGTCCATAGCTGTATCCCGAGGGCAGGCAGACAAAGAAGCCTCCCATGTTATCTGTTACCGATGAAATGACCTCAGTACGATTGGTAAGATCAGTCAGTTCATATCTGGCAGCCAGCGGGGCCCCTGTAGCCTTGTCGATGACCTTTCCCTTGAAATACGAGACGGGCTCCGGCTGTACTGACGCGGGCAGGTCAATATAATAAATATCCTTGCCCTTGCTTCTTTCACGTACCGATGAGAAAAAGGCTCTCTTGCCTGAAGATTCTATTACCAGACCAGTCTCATCTGACGGCGTATTTACTGCTGGCCCCAGGTTTACAGGTACCGTCCATGTGGAATCACGATTGAGATTGGTATAGTAGATGTCATGACCTCCAAATGACTCCCTCCCATTTGACGAGAAATAGAGTGTCTTACCGTTGAAATAAATGAAGGGCGAAAACTCATCTCCCGCACTGTTTATTATTTTTCCCGGGTTAACCGGCCTGCTCCATTTACCATCGGTTCCGCGAACTGAATACCAGATATCCATACCGCCTATTCCCCCCGGCCTGTTACTGACGAAGAACAGCATCTTCCCATTAGGACTTATCGAAGGCTGTGACTCCCAGTAGGTGGTGTTTACCGGAGAACCGGCGTTGATTCCCGGTGACCACCTGGTGCCGTCATATGTAGAATAATAGATATCGCACCTGCCGTGCCCGTCTTTTCTGTCACAGGCAGCGAAATACATCGATCGTCCGTCAGAAGCTATTGACTGTGCTCCCTCGTTGCCCGCAGTGTTAAGCGGAGCGCCGGCATTGCGCGCCGTTCCCCAGTAACCACTGCTCCTCCAGTGACTCACATAGAAATCTTCCTGCCTGTCTCTCCCGTAACCTGCCGCTCTCTTGATCTCCCGGGTAAAGATAAGCTCCTGGCCGTCACCTGTCACTGACGGCCAGTATTCATCGAGCTCTGTATTGACGGAGTCGCCTACGCTAACCGGCTCTACATCAAATGCCGATCCTGGAAACGACAGAGCAAACAGACAGTTCCCGATCATCCTGCCGGACTCTTCGCGAAGCCTGGCTGTCGTTTTCGGCTGATTCAGGTATGCCTCCAGATGAGTCTTTGCCTCAAGGTAACTCCCGGTGCGTAACTCCGCCCTTCCCAGGCTGAAAAGCGCAGCCGGGAAAAAAAGTGAATCAATCCCGACTGCCTTCCGGTAATGTACTACTGCCTTCTCCCACTCACCAGTATCAGAATAGAGTTGTCCGAGCAGTATATGTGCCTCATAGAACCTGTCATCTTCGCGAACTGCCATTTTAAGATTGGTCAGTGCACGGTCATAATAGAGCAGGTCATAATCTCTCTTCCCCTGGTCGTAATATTTAAGTGCCCTGTTTGAACGTGTATGATATCCCTGGCCTGTGAGAGTACCCAGGCTAAGAAATATAGTGATAACGGTTATTATAACTGTCTTCTGGTTCATTCAGGGAATGTGCATGAATTTATGTGCCTGCAGGGAGACCGCCCATTTTGTGTTTTTCTTTACATATTCGGTAATGTCAGCTATTATACTGTTGTACCGGCTCCATTCCGGCTGCAGAAGCAGATGACATTCCGGGGTCACCATCCTGCTGTACCTCTCCGCTGCCTCAAAATCAGTGCCATCCTGTATGACAACCTTGAGCTCATCAGCCAGTCTCCAGATAGCTTCAAGGGGCGGCGATCCTTTTTTCGGCGACAGAGTGATCCAGTCCCACGTTCCGGTCAGCGGGTAGGCCCCCGAAGTCTCAAGAAAAGTAGTTATACCACTCTCCTTGAGCATATTGCACAATGGTCCGAGGTCCCACATAAGCGGCTCACCACCGGTTACCACTACAGAGTCTGCCCCTGAAGCAAGAACGTTGGCGGAGATCGTTTCAATACTGACCATTGGATGCAGCTCTGCATTCCATGAGAATTTGGTATCACACCAGCTGCAACCTATATCACAGCCTCCTATCCGGATGAAATAAGCTGCCTTCCCGGTATTGCGACCCTCGCCCTGTATAGAATAAAACTCCTCAACCAGAGGTAGTTTCGTAGCTATTATATCATCTTCCCTGGTACTCATTTTTCTTACTTCCCTGGTGCGGGGAGAGTGTAAAAATAATGAAACAGTTCCGTATTGTCATGCACGCCGGTGAAGGATTCGGATGAGGGGGCAAAGGTGAATGCAGGTACCATCACGACTGAATGGTGAGTAATACTGAAAGCTCCGGTAACGGGAAAGAAAGGGAAAGTCATTACATCTCCCGGTGCGGTCATTGATGCATAATCCCGGGCCACTCCCATTCCGTCACCGATAAACAATATCAGGTTCACAGGTTTCTGGCGGAGACAGCCTGAAAAGGCAACAGGGACCATAATGCTCAAAACGATTACTATTCTGAAGAATACTATCACTATAAAATTAAAAAAATCAGTTATAGCCAAACAGAAGTTTTGTCTCGCGTTCCTTTGCGGCCGTAGCCCAGTCTTCGGGAATTATTTTCCAGTCGGAGAGCGGTTGTGGATTAATGGTTCCCCTCTCCCTGATCCATTCAGTCATGTAAAACCTCATGTCACGCCGGGTAGAATTGACAATACGCCGGTCAAGCTCGCCGGCAGTGATCCCGGCATCAGGGAAATGTCCGCCGCCCCCGTTAGCCCGGTAAGAGTTAACTGCTACCGCATAGGTCTCCGTCTCCAGGAAGGGTGTACCGTCACTCAGTGACATTATTGTGACCATGTCACCCTGCGGCCTGGTTACATCTACAGTATAGCTGATACCCATGGCTGAATCAAAGTTGTAGGATTGATTCCGCAGCCTGGCTGTTCCGTTTACCATTAACGGTTTTCCGCTATCGTCATATCTGTACTTTAGCATATAATCATTGCGATCCTCCATGGTGTCGAACCATAACCCCGCAGCATGTTCAAGATGCCTGTCGATCTCACTGCCGGTCATCTTTACAGTATAAAGGAAGTTTTCAAACCTGTACAGTTTGAACATATCCCTGACCCTCAGATCTCCTTTGCTTATACTCTGATCAAATGACAGAGGAGCAGCAAGCGATATCTGTGCCCCTGTTATGTCCAGCTGGATCGTGTGTATCAGATCCACAAAAGCGGACGGTCCGAAGAATGCATCCCGTGTTGTGACAGTTGCCTCCGACTGTCCTATTATTTCTGAGGTATAACGGTTGATCTGCTCAGAAACATCTTTGTACCTGCTGATGAACTCCCCTGATGGAGCAATCGAATTCATCGGTATGAGCCTGCCGTCAACATTACAGCTGTATGTTCCGTCCGGCTGCCTGGTATGGGTGACGGATGCGTTCATCAGTGTAAAGGCTCTGCTTCCCCCGTCGATCACAAGGACGCTGTCACCCGCGACATTCACAACCTTTCTTATCTCCTCTCGGTGATCATGTCCACAGAAGATGACATCAAACCCCGGCACGTTAACTGCAACAGCCATCGTACTGTTCTCATCATCTCCCGGTGCATCCTCTCTTCCCATACCGGAATGAAAAAGCCCCACTATCAGATCAGGTTTCTCTTCCATCATCTCCGGCATCCATTGCCTGGCAGTGGCCACCATGGGTTCGAACTTTATTCCGCTGAAGAGTGACCCTGGCAACCACGTGGGCACGGAAGGCGTTATCAGTCCGAATACCACAATCTTCATTCCTTTTCTTTTGATCACGGTATAAGGTTCAAAATATGGTCTGCCGTCCTCTGTACTGACTGCATTGGCTGCAAGCAGCGGGAAGGTGTACTGCATTCTTACACGGTCATATACAGGATGCCCGGTCTCGATATCGTGGTTACCTGCGGTTGCAGCGTCATATCCCAGATAGTCGAGAATGTCAGCAACGATATGCTTGCGGGTGGTATCGATAAAATTGTAATAATAGGTCAGCGGATCACCCTGGAGTATGTCACCGTTGTCCAGCAGCAGGATATTATCATTGCCGGTTTCGGCAACCAGTGTCGCCAGGTTAGCCAGCGAATGGTCTGTTGCTTCACCCTCTGTGTTGTCATAAGGGAGCAGCATCCCATGAAGGTCGGTAGTTGCATAGATCTCAAGCACTCCATCGCTGCGGCTGCATGACAGTGCCAGCAGGGCAGAGATCAGGATATACAACTGAATGCGAAATAGCTTCATCATTCTTTATTCATTTACCTGTTGATTTAATAGTCCTTTTGCTACCGTTGTTTTTCTTACTGATGACAAGCTTATCAACAGTATTGCCGGCGGCATCAAAAGAAGTGTATTCCAGTTCGTTACCATTGACCCTTACAGATTGCCATGTCTGTGTGTTTGTCAGGCCTACATCCCACCATTTCTGTGCGTCCTGCCTGTATTGCTTGGCCCCGCTGACTGATACAACGTAAACCGTGCCATCACCTTTACCCCCATGCTCCTGACCTTCAGGCATCCCCGTTCCCCGGGCGTATGTATGATCATGACCGGTAAGCACCAGATCTACTCCATATCTGTCGAAGAGCGGTTTGAGAAGTTCTCTCAGAGTCCTGTTATCCCTGCTTGCAGATGTTGAGTAAACAGGATGATGAAATATCATAACAGTCCATTTGCAGGGGTTGTTTATAAGCAGTTCCTCAACCCATTTGGCCTGGGCCTGGGCATATCCGGTATCCCGCATCATCTCGTTCGAGTTCAATGCAATGATCCTTAATCCTTCATAATCAACGCTGTAAGCTGTCTCTTCAAGGTCTGCCGGTCCATTCTCAGGAAGAGTGAACCCGGGTCTCCAGTACCGGTTAAGAACCCTCTTCTGCCTGTCAGCCGGATTTATATATTCGTGATTCCCCGGGGTCGCCAGCAGAGGCACCTCCGCGGTGATAAATCCCGCAGCCCTGTACCATTCACCCCATTCATCGTCATGTAGCTTTGAGCCCGCTCCCCCGTCCACAAGGTCACCGGTGAAGACCATGAAGGCGGCATCCGGCACAGACCGGTAGGCCTGCCGGATAACCCTGGAGTATAATGATATGCTTCCCTGCGAATCGCCAAGGTACAGAAAAGTAAACGGCCGGGGACTGGCAGCAGCAGTGGTAAAGGTAAACCATTCGCTTGCGGCAGGTCCGGAACCGGCACAGTAAGCATATTGTGTCCCCGGGGTGAGCCCTGTAAAATAGACAGAATGGTACCTTGATACGTTACCGTCACCTGTGATATCTGTGTATGTACCGTTTACAGAAACGGATGAATCAGGAAGAAAAATTCCAGGCTGGTTTCGTGCGATCCGTGCGACCGATTCAGTGACCGATGTATCAGTTCTCCACGTAAGTGCCATTGAGACAGCAGGATCACCCTTCAGGTTAAGTACTATCCTGTCAGGCCTGGCTGAAGGGGGAAAACTTGAGACCTGCTCTTGTGCCGTCACATTGCAGGCAATCAGAAAGAGTGACAAAAAAGGAATCAAAAAGTATTTCATATCTGGATTTAAATGAATAGCAAATATCATTTTCACGGGGTTGTAAAGATATTGAATTATTTCAATGCTGTATAAAGCCAGCGCGCTTGCGCTCCCATCACTTTTCACTATTTTTGCTGATCTATGAAGACACTTTCAGGATTGGATGTTGCTGCTGCGCGGATGCCGGCAGAATTCCGCGGTAAAAAGCTTGGCATTCTCTGCCATTCATCAAGTATTACCTCAGATTTCCGGTTTATTACCGAAGTTTTCGATGAAGACAGCGGCACAACTGTCGGGGCTCTGTTCGGGCCTCAGCACGGTCTCTCGGGCCAGACACAGGATAATATGATTGAGTGGGAAAGCACTACCCATCCGGTGCTGGGCATTCCCGTCTACAGTCTGTATGGTGAGCACAGGAAGCCCACACAGGAGATGCTGAGGGGGCTGGATATCCTTGTTGTTGACCTGCAGGATGTCGGCGCCCGTCTTTACACCTATATCTGGACTGTCAAGTTGTGCATGGAAGCCTGCGAGGAGGCAGGGATACCCCTTTATATCCTTGACCGGCCAAATCCTATAGGAAAAATACAGGCTGACGGACCGGTGCTGAAGGAGGAATTTTTCACCTTTGTCGGGGGAGCCTCAATACCTCTCTGTCACCGTATGACGATGGGCGAGATGGCTGTCTGGATACGAGAGAAGCACATACCCGGGTGCGACCTTCACGTCATCAGGGCAGAGGGCTGGAGACGAAACTCCCTGTATGGTGAAACAGGTTTGCCATGGGTCATACCCTCCCCGAATATGCCCACACCTCAGACCACCCTGGTTTATCCGGGCACAGTGCTTACAGAAGCTCTCAACCTTTCAGAGGGCCGTGGCACAGTCATTCCCTTTGAGCTGCAGGGAGCCCCCTTCATCAACAGCGAGAAGTTACTTAAGGAGATGAGAAACAGGAAGCTGCCAGGGTGTAGCTTCCGTATACATGACTTCATTCCGACATTCCATAAATTCGCAGGCCAGTACTGCAGGGGTATTCAAATCCATGTAACTGATGCTGCGACCTTCAGGCCAGTGGTCACCGCCTTGCATCTTTACGATGCCATCATAAAAACCTCCCCCGGAGGGTCACTTACCTTCAATCCTCCCCCATATGAGTATGAATACCGTCTGATGCCGTTTGACATACTCTCGGGCGACAGCCGTATGCGGGAGGTCCTGGAGCAGGGCCTGCCTCTTGATGATGAGATATCAAGATGGGATGCCTCTATCAGTGAGTTCACAGCTGAATTCAGTCACATGGCATTATACGGTGACTGATATGGTGACGGCAGGGAATATCATTGCACTGTCTCTGATCATTTTCTTTGCCTCCGTGGTGAGAGGCTTTACGGGTTTCGGACTGGCACTGGTAGCCGTTCCGCTGATACAGTTTCTTCTGCCTGTATCCGATACTGCTGTCTTCATCGCCATGATCAACGCGATCTTCTCCCTCCTTTATTACCGCCGGTCAAGAGAGATCGTCAAGGGCCAGCCTCTGGGTACCATGGCGTTATGGACAGGGGTGGGTGTAGCAGCGGGAACCGTTATATTAAAATATGTAAATCCTGCCTATATCCAGCTCATCTGGGGACTGCTGATCATCTTTATTGTAATAGCACTCGTCAGGGGTTTCAGTTTCCGGATCCGGTCAGACAGATCAGCGATGACGCTCAGCGGCCTTTTTGGAGGAGTGCTCGCCGGTGCTACCGGGATCACAGGACCGCCGGTGGCAATAATTCTCTCATCATTGAAAACCCCAAAGGATAAATTCAATGCCATTATTTCGATTTTCATATTCTTTGCCGTTTCATACGCTCTTGTGTTCTACCTGATATCCGGTCTCATCCGGACCGACACCGCTCTACTCGCCCTCTGCTCAGTTCCTGCCCTTCTTGCAGGACTGCATACGGGCGACAGGCTCGTGGCCAGGATCAGCCAGAAAACATTCACGACAATTGTTTATGCCGTCCTGGTTATTATGGGTCTTATAACTCTTTTTAAGGGGTCGAAAGCCCTCTTCAATCTATGAAACTAACTTATCTGCAAAGGGATAATGTTGTTTACCGATACCTACAAGACCATTGACACCCGGTCACAGGGGCTTTTCAAAGACAGGGGAAGCAGGTTCATTGCCATTGCAATCCCGATAGTATCCCAGGAGGAGATAAAAGTCAGGCTTGAGGAACTGAGAAAAGAATATCATGATGCCAGGCACCATTGCTACGCCTGGGTACTCTCTCCCGACAGGCAGGCCTGGCGTGTCAATGATGACGGTGAGCCTTCCGGCACTGCCGGCAGGCCTATCCTGGGTCAGATCAATTCACGAGAACTGACAAATATCCTTATCGTGGTTATCCGGTATTTCGGAGGCACCCTCCTTGGTGTAAGCGGATTGATAAACGCATACAGAAGCGCAGCGGCTGATGCTCTTGACAAAGCAGCCATCATTGAAAGACACCTGGTTGAAAGCTGGCAGGTAACCTTCCCCTACATTGCCATGAATGACGTGATGAAGGTCCTGAAAGAAGAGGAATGTGGTCAGTCGGCACACGAATTCAGCGGTGATGAGGTGAATATAGAAATTTCCTTCAGGCAATCCCGGTCAGAACATATCACAGGCAGGCTGAACAAAATATCCGGCCTGAAAATTAAGTGGCTTGCCACTGCCTGAAGCACTAATTTTATCAATACTTTTAAACAGACCATACAATAGAGGAACAGTTGTTATAACTTTGTTTCAAATCCTGTATCTAAAACATAACCCTATGAAATCCAGAAGCTTAGTCTCAATCGATGATCTGACAACGGATGAGATCATTAAGATACTCGGGCTTGCCGCTGAGTTTGAAAAGAATCCCATTCAGGACATTCTTCACGGCAAGGTTGTTGCAACGCTTTTCTTTGAGCCTTCAACGCGCACAAGGCTTAGCTTTGAAAGTGCCGTCAACAAACTGGGAGGCAAAGTAATAGGGTTCACTGACTCCTCAAGTTCAAGTGTTACGAAAGGAGAGACTCTTAATGATACTATCAGGACTGTCAATAACTATGCAGATCTTATTGTCATGCGTCACCCGATAGAAGGTAGTGCCCGCTATGCAAGCGAGATATCAACAGTACCGGTGATTAATGCCGGTGACGGAGCCAACCAGCATCCCACACAGACGATGCTTGATCTTTATTCTATATTAAAAACGCAGGGAAGCCTTGACAACCTGAACATATGCATGGTAGGTGACCTCAAGTATGGCCGGACCGTTCATTCTTTACTGATGGCTATGTCAAGATGGAAGACATCATTCAATTTTGTGGCACCAGAGGAATTAATGATGCCTGATGAATACAAATTGTATCTGAGAAACCTCGGTCTTGATTATTACGAGACAGCAGACCTGAATGAGGTCATAAACATGGCAGATATTGTCTACATGACCCGCGTTCAGCGCGAACGTTTTTCTGATCCGATTGAGTATGAGAAGGTAAAGAACGCCTATGTCCTGCATGATCATATGTTGAATGAGACCAGGCCGGGGATGAAGATTCTGCATCCTCTTCCACGCGTAAATGAGATTAATACCGATGTTGATTCAAACAGCAAAGCCTACTATTTCGAACAGGCCCTTAACGGCGTGTACACCAGGCAGGCAATCATCTGCACATTACTGGGACTAAACTAAGAAACGATGAAAAGCATAAATGATCCCAAGCAACTTCTTGTAAGCGCTATCGAGAGCGGCACAGTCATTGACCATATACCTGCCAGTACTCTCTTCAAGGTTATCAAGATACTGGGACTCGACAAGATCAGTAACCAGATCACCTTTGGCACCAACCTTGACAGCAAGACTGACGGTAAAAAGGCAATTATTAAGATAGCCGGTAAATTCTTCGAAGATGATGATATAAACAGGATAGCCCTGGTGGCACCCAACGCGAAACTGAATATAATACATGACTACAAGGTCATCGAGAAACGTGTAGTCTCTGTGCCGGACACCATAACTGCCATAGCCAAATGCATGAATCCCAAGTGCATCACAAACTTCGAGAATGTGACCACCCGCTTCAGGGTCGTGTCAAAGAAGCCTGTCGCTCTTAAATGCCATTACTGCGAAAAGATCACCGACCAGGAAAGGATGGAGATTATCTGAGACGGTCATATGATTTCACCCTGATGTCATCCCTGAGGATAGCACGGTAAGCGAGCCATGCAAGAATGGCAGAGACGAGCGGGAAGACAGCCCTGACGGTCCATATGACAGTAACGTCTATCTTGCGGTCGAACATCAGGACATAAAAAGCCCCAAGAATTATTGTACCCAGTGATAGAAGGATAACAAACATGGTGAACCTCATCTGCACCTGTCTCTTTCTGTAAAGGAAGATTGCAGTCAGCGCCAGTAGCGGAACAAGGGCAAGGATAACTGTCAACGGCCATATATGCTGAACAATCGTTCCCCCCTGTTCACCCAAACCTGTAAACGCAAGGCTGAAAACTGTACCTGTACCGTTGTTCAGCAATAACAGATCTCCTGTGAGCATCAGCCCGGAAAGGACAACCACAGCCAGCAGAAATAATGTCTGTACTCTCTGTATCATATTTTCTGACAATTACTTAGAAGAGAATAATCTCCTGAAATTCTGGTAGTCAAGGTAGTATAAAATTTTCAAAGAAATACTGTTGGTCTGGGGCATTGAAAGGAGTTCTCCGAAATTATCGAAACCGTTTCTTATAATTGTATCTCCCTCTGAAAATATTGCGTTCTTCCAAACCAGTGAGAGCTCGCTTCCCGGAGCAAAGCGCCAAGTGTAAACCAGGTCGATATTGAGATAGTTGGTATTGACGTCACTGTCTGGCATCTCAACATTTTCCGGCAGTTGGGTCAGGCTGCCGTCATCATTCAGCTTAAAATAGCTGTCGTCATAATCAGCGCGTGACCAGTAATGTCTCATCCTTAGTGTGAGGTATGAGTCTGAAGTAAATATCAGCGAACCGGAAAGGGTATTGGTCAAAGTATTAACATCGCGTTTACCGAAGGTAATGTCACGTTCATTAAACAGTGAACGTGTCAGGTAGCCGATATCATTGTACATCCTGTCAACGGCCACCGAATAGTCAAATGAGAGCCGTCTGCTCACCTTGATCTCGGACTGAACTTCCCATGCATAGCCATACTGGCTGTAATCTGACCTGGCTCTGTAATACTCTGCCTCAGCCTGGAAATAGAGCTTTTTGCTCTTGTCTGTATCTCCCCTGAAGCCTGCCTCAAAAGCCGGTGGACGGTGGTAGTACATAGACATATCGCTGGTACGGGGTTCAAAGAAATCATCCTCTCCCCATGGAGTAAACCCGATATCAAGCGACAGTGACCAGTAATTCATTAGTATCAACATACCTCCCATGCTTATTCCCGCAGAGGTATAGACACGGGGTCTGAACAGTTGCTCATATTCAATCTCAAGTGAGGTACGGGTCGACATTATATGTCCAGAGGGCTCGTAGGTATTGAATGCAAAGTCCAGGGAATGTCCTATAAGGTTGTTTTTGCGCAGGTAACCCATGTCATTGGGGTCGTATTCATCACTGAGGACAGAGAGGTTGTAATCTGTCCGGAACCTGCCTCCCGTTTTTCCCGCATTGAAGTTCAGTGAATGACCCAGTGTTGCCGGTGACGATGAATAATATTTCTGGCTCAGGAACCCTCCCCCGGAAACTGACCACAGCCGGTTAGCCGTCTTTAATAGCGCCTCAAACCCGGTAACGTTGGCAGTATAAGAATATTCATCCTGCTCTCCTTCCCTGATGACACTTGTGTTTATGAGGCTTATGTATGAGTCGTTCCTCAGGGTCTGATCAAGCACGAGCATGTTGTAGTTGGTCAGTGGCTCGGTCTTGATGCGCCGTCTGGCTCCTGTCAGGGTGTCTTCCAGTTCTGCCCACACCCTGTTGGTCACGGCGTTAAAGAGACCTATCCCCAGCCCTCCTTTTGTTCTGCCCGAAATCTTTGTGGCGTTGAGAAGGCTCACCTCTGCCGGGTTATAGGTTACAACCTCATTTACTCCTGTTTCCTCATACACCTCACCGGAGAGATGGGGTATTCCTCCTATCCTTCTTGAATAGAAAATGCCACCCTTGTTAAAGAGCTCGGTGCCTTCCATAAAAAAGGGCCGTCTCTCGTTATACTTCACCTCATATGGCGTCAGGTTCAGGATATGGTCATCTGATTGAACCTGTCCGAAATCGGGGATGAGTGTGGCATCAAGGGTAAAACTTTCAGATAATCCTAACTTCAGGTCCAGTCCCCCGTTATATGATGTACCCATTCCCTGCTGATCCGAGACCTGCTCGAGATATCCTGACACGTACGGCACCAGTGATAACCTTACCGGCGGCCTGATGTCTCTTATTCCCGTCAGTTCACCCATGTGAGCGATAGTCGATCCAAATTCCCTGGTGACGTAGTTCCAGGAAGATGTCTCCCTGGTACGTCTTATCTCACGCCAGAAGTTTATGCCCCATACCTGGTTTTCTGCACGTGGGAAGCGCAGGGCAGAATAGGGAATACGGATCTCAGCTACCCAGCCGTCCTGCGTTATACCGGTACGACTCTCCCATACAGCATCCCAGGTATCATCATGGTGCCAGTTTTCACTGGTAGTAAGCTTGTTATCAATCTGGACATTCGATGCTGAAACCTTGAATACCTCACCGTTGAGGCCATCGTTAAACGGGGATATCTCAACGTAAAAGTGATCGGCATTTATATCCTGCTCGTCTCTCTGTCCAAGCTCAATAAAGATGCTGTCCGGATGGTCATCAAACATCTTCGCTCCCAGGTACAATGCATCATTATCGTAAAGTATCCTGACCTCTGTCCGGTAAGATGAGGGTACGCCGTTAAAAGGACTATAAATAATAAAATCAGTGCCAGGGGCAGCTTCCAGCCAGGTGTTCTCATCAAGCCTGCCGTCAATATTTATCCGCTCTGCCACCCTCACCGCCTCAACCTTTTTTTTCTCCCCTATGTCACGCGGCAGCAGTGTATAAGCCGCTGAATCTATGGCAGTAAAAAAAAGAAGAAGGAAAGTGAAGAGGCCTCTGCAAACCTTTGTTATTTTGAGATTGCTGTACATAATTATCGGTTGGGATCCGGACATAAAGATATTCCGCTCTGCGATAATACAGTCGTTCAGAAATGATATTAACAATAATTAACTGCCCTGGTATTCTCTCAAGGTGATGACAGTCACTTGACATTTTTTGTATTTTTACGGATTATTCGTTGTACCATGAAACATCCATCTCTGCCAGATTCGACACTGTTTGCTGGACCAGAGAACAAAAACAGATAAGATTTAAACTTAAAACACAGTATTGTTCCGCCTAATACGGACAAACTTTTATCCTTATTAAATCAACTTTATTATGATAAAACAGACAGAACTAATAACCAATCCTGACGGATCAGTATTTCACCTGCACCTTCTGCCGGGGGATATTGCCGATAATATAATCATAGTAGGTGACCCCGGGCGCGTCGAGATGATAGGCCAGCTGTTTGATTCGGTGCGTGTCCGCAAGAGCAACAGGGAATTCAGTACAGTTACGGGGAGCTACCGTGATAAGGAGATCACGGTTATATCTTCAGGCATAGGGACGGATAATATAGACATTGTCATCAATGAGATAGATGCACTTGCAAATATCGACCTTTCAACAGGCATAGCTGTTGAGGATCCCCGCTCTTTGACCTTCATCAGGCTGGGCACTGCCGGAGGTTTGCAGTCAGATCTCGCAGTCGGTTCATTCATTGCCACAGCCAAGGCTGTCGGATTTGACGGTGTCCTGCATTTTTATGAAGGTTATGAATGGTGTCTTGACCACATGCTGGCAGATGCACTGGCTACTCATCTCGAGTGGCCTGACACCCTTGCCTATCCCTACGTTGTTGATGCTGATGCCACTCTTCTTGAAGAGATTGCCGAAGGAATGAACAGGGGAATCACCATTTCATCGCCTGGCTTCTATGGGCCGCAGGGCCGCCGTTTAAGGCTTGAACCCTTTGACAATGAATTAAACGATAACATAACTTCATTTCGTTTCAGGGGAGACAGGATCACCAACTATGAGATGGAAAGCTCCGCCATTTACGGACTGGCAAAGCTTCTTAATCACAGGGCCCTGACAATATGCGTGGTGATAGGTAACCGCGTCACCGGTGAGTTCCTGAATGACTACAAGCCGGCAATCAGGTCACTGGCTCAGCAGGTACTCGACAATCTCAGCTCCTGAATACCAGCAGGATCTCCCTGAGAATGGTCATGGCAGCTTTTCCGTCGCCAAAAAATCCAGGGTACTGCAGGGTGCTTCCTTTTTCCATGAAGAATTGCCACGCTTCCCTGATTTTCTCAGGATCAGCATCGGCAAGTCTCACTGTTCCGTTCCTTACCAGCTCAACCCATTCTGTCTCTTTCCTGACGACTATACATGGTTTGGAGAAGAAATGACTCTCTTTCTGTACTCCGCCTGAATCTGTAATAATCATTTTTGCCTTTTTCTCGAGAAGTATCATTTCGAGGAAAGAGACCGGAGGCAGCATACGTATAAGTGGGTGCTCCGACAGGCTGGCATACAGTTCCGGAGCCCTGTTACGCAGGGCAATCATCGTCCTTGGATGCAGGGGCATGACCATATCGATACTGTTTCTCTCTGCGAGCTCTTTCACTGTGCTGAAGATAGCAGTCAGTCTCGTGGGGTCATCTGTGTTTGAATCACGGTGTATGGTTACAAGTACATATCTGTCCTCCGTTACTCCCAGGCCGGTAAGGAAATCCTGTTTCTTCCTCCCGGCAAGGTCAGCGTAAAAGAGGCTGTTGTCATACATAATGTCACCGGTAAGAAAAACACGCGGGTTGTTGATGCTATAAGGAGCCACATTCTCCGGCCGGAATCCTTCCGCCATCAGGTTCTTAAAGGCTGTATTGGTTGGTGCTATGAGAAGCGTGGACGCATGGTCGGCCACTATACGGTTCAGCTCCTCAGGCATGGTCTTGTTAAATGATCTCATGCCCGCCTCTATATGAACAACAGGGTAATGCTGTTTGGCGGCTGCCAGTGCCGCGGCCAGCGTTGAGTTGGTGTCACCGTAGATTATTACGCAGTCAGGCTTCTCGCTGATTATCACATCTTCAATCCGTTCCAGAATCATGCCTGTCTGCCGCCCATGCCTTCCTGACCCGACCTGCAGGTTATGGTCGGGTCTTCTAATCTCCAGCTCATCGAAGAAAACCTCTGAGAGCTCGCGGTCATAATGCTGACCCGTATGAATTACCACCTCTTCTATATCATCCCGGAACTCCCCTGCGACAGCCCGGCTGATAGCCGAGGCTTTGATGATCTGTGGTCTGGCACCTACAATGTTAAGAATCTTCAGTTTACTCATTTAGCATAATTTACAGCTCTGGTCTCCCGTATGACAGTAATCTTTATCTGTCCCGGGTAGGTCATTTCGTTCTGTATCTTACGTGCTATTTCAAATGATAGACTCTCTGTATCCTTGTCTGACACCTTATCTGCCCCTACTATGACCCTGAGTTCCCTTCCTGCCTGGATGGCATAAGTTTTAGTTACTCCGGGGTATGATAGGGCAACAGATTCAAGTTCATTAAGCCTCTTTATATATGACTCAATAACCTCTCTTCTTGCCCCGGGGCGTGCACCGGAGATAGCGTCGCATACCTGCACTATCGGAGCTATTAGTGTGGTCATCTCGGTCTCGTCGTGGTGCGATCCGATGGCATTGATGACTTCCGGTTTCTCCTTGTACTTTTCTGCCAGTTTCATTCCCAGCACGGCATGCGGAAGCTCGGGTTCGTCATCAGGCACTTTGCCTATGTCATGAAGCAATCCGGCTCTCTTGGCCAGTTTGGGATTCAGGCCCAGCTCACCGGCCATGATAGCTGCCAGGTTGGCAACCTCCCTTGAGTGCTGCAAGAGGTTCTGCCCGTATGATGAACGGTATTTCATCTTACCTACCAGCCTTATCAGCTCCGGATGCAATCCATGGATGCCGAGGTCTATTGTTGTACGCTTGCCGATCTCCACTATCTCCTCTTCCACCTGTTTGCGTGTCTTTTCCACTATCTCCTCTATTCGTGCCGGATGGATACGGCCATCTGTCACAAGCTGGTGGAGGGCCAGCCTCGCTATCTCACGGCGCACCGGATCAAATCCCGACAGCACAATCGCCTCCGGGGTGTCATCAACGATAATCTCGACTCCGGTGGCAGCCTCCAGCGCCCTTATGTTTCTTCCTTCACGGCCGATTATACGTCCTTTAATCTCATCAGAATCAATATGAAAGACCGTAACGGCATTCTCTATTGCCGTTTCTGCAGCCACACGCTGTATAGCCATCAGGACAACACGCTTTGCCTCCTTGGTAGCTGTCATCTTTGCATCATCAAGTATCTCGTTAATGTAAGACATAGCGTCAGTGCGGGCTTCCTCCTTGAGAGAGTCGATAAGCTGATTCTTGGCTTCTTCTGCGGAGAGGCCTGATACAGCCTCCAGCTGTTCCACCTGCTGGCGGTGCAGTTTGGTCAGCTCCTCCGACCTCTTATCGAGAAGCTCCATTTGTTGTGTAAGGTTTTCACGGATAGCTTCAACCTCATTCTTCCGGCGCTGTGTCTCCTCCAGCTTCTGCGACAGGGCCAGTTCTTTCTGTTTGATTCTGTTCTCCGACTGGTTTATGCGGTTGTTTCTCTCATTGATGACTTTCTCATGTTCAGCCTTAAGCTGCAGAAACCGTTCCTTTGCCTGAAGTATCTTCTCCTTCTTTATTACTTCCGCTTCTGTCTCGGCTTCCGTGATGATCTTCTTTCGTCTGTTGCCCAGCATAAGCTGCCAGAGAAAGAATGACAATCCTGTTCCTGCAAAAAAGGCCGCCCCGCCTATTGCGAAACAGACCCATGGTGATATAACTCCTATAATCATAATATTTTAATGTTATTAATATAAAAAAACCCGCAGAGTTTCTCCAACTTTTAAAAAACCCCATATCTACATGGCTGAAGCGGCCGTTTTACGTCGGGCTTCCACTGTCCCGTATGAACGGGATCCCGGCGAACCGGGATGAGGCCTGTCCTAGGCAATCCAAGACCTACTCCAAAGTACAAATTGTTGAGTTTCCAAAACGAATAGAGAAACAATGCGGGCAATATCCTGCTATATTAAAGAACGCGTATCTACTTTTTTGACAGACAGAGGTTGATCTTTTCAGTCAGCTCCTTCAGCCCTTCTTCAAGTGATGAATCCTCCTCCTTTTCTTCTATCTCTATGAGCCTGATAACGTATTGAAGCGCAGCCATTGCCAGGAAGTCCTGTGTATCCTTGTCAACGTAACGCTGCTTGTACTGCAGCACCTTTTCATTGATCAGCCGGGCTGCCTTCCTGATACGTTCTTCATTTTCACTTTCCACCTTCAATGGATAATATCTGTCGGCCACATTGACCCTGATCGAAAGCTTATCATCCATCGTTATATAATTATCTGTCTAAAAGAGCAATACATTTATCTATCTCCCGCACAAGCTCACTCACTCTCCTCTTTGCCTCACCGGCATCCTCCCCGTTCCCGAGAATTGCCCCCGAGAACATAGCTCTTTCGTATCTTGTCTGAAGCTCCTTTACTTCTTCGTTTTTTTCTGCCAGCAGCCGCCTGGCTTCTGACAATTCATTTCTTAAACCAGCTGCCAGCTCTGTTAATTTGTCATACTCGGAAACCAGGTTTTCAACTGATCTTCTGAGCAAAAGATACTCCTCATATCCCTTTGAATTCATGTCTGACAACTATATGACAAAAATAACATTTCTTTTGCTCATTTCAAAAAAAGAGGGCATTAAGTTTGCGCTTTGAAGGCATAACTATAGTTTTGCACAACTTACTACGATATGAACAAAAAGACTATACTTCTGGCTGCAGGATTGGCAATTGCAGCCTGCCTTAATTCACAGATTTCCTCCGAAAGCCTCTTTCTCAGTCCGCTTCGTGATCTCCCTTCCCTCTCAGCCAGTTTTGCAGAACTAAGAAGTGATCATTTTCATTCAGGAATAGACTACCGTACTGGCGGAGTACAGGGCAAGGAAGTACTGGCTGTTGACGAAGGATATGTCGTCAGGATCGCGGTTAGTCCGTCAGGATTCGGCAGGGCCCTTTATGTAAGGCACCCATCGGGTTACACCTCTGTATATGGGCACCTCAGGAGCTTCCGTCCCGACCTGGAGGAGTATGTAAGGAAAATGCAGTACCAGCAGAAGAGATTCAGCATATCCCTTTTCCCTCAACGTGACCAGTTCAGGGTTGCCCGGGGAGAAGTGATTGCCTGGTCAGGAAATACCGGAGCCTCATCAGGCCCTCACCTCCACTTTGAGCTGCGCGATTCATCCACCGAGGACCCTGTCAACCCGCTGAAGTTTGACATGGGGGTAAGCGACAGGATCAGGCCGGTAATTGAAAAGATTATCCTCTATCCTCTCACCCGTGGTTCATCTGTCAATAACAGCCACGGGAACAGCACCATGAGGGCGGTGCCCTCAAACGGATCCTATGGAATTGCTCACGGTGCAATGCCTGTCCTGTATGGAGAGACGGGAGTGGGGATAAAGTGCTGGGATCACTTCGACAACAGCCCCAACAGGTGTGGTATTTATTCCCTGGAACTTTTTGCTGACGGCCTGAAGATATACGGCTTTACTGCCGACCGTTTTTCATACAGCGAGTCGAGGTATATCAACAGTCATATTGACTATGGCGCCAGGGTCATGGCCAATGAGTTCATCCACAGGCTTTATATGCAGCCGGGAAACAGGCTTTCGATGTATGATCATCTTATGGGGCGGGGAGTCCTGAGGTTCAGTGACGACGGGGAACATGAAATAAAGATCGTGGTGAGTGACATCCAGGGCAACAGGTCATGGATATCCTTCATGGTCAGATCATTGTCAAAGCCGCCCGTCCCGGCTGAGGAGATCAGCTGCAGCAAGGTTATTCCTTTCGGCAAGGCCAGCGACTTCACAGCTGACGGCATCAGGATACACTTCCCTGCCGGGGCACTCTACGACACCCTGTTTTTTAACTACCAGGCAGGAAACCACTCACGGAGTTTCCTTTCACCGGTACATTCAGTGCACAATGAATCCGTCGCAATCCATAACAGTTACAGGTTATCTGTAAGGCCTGATACCATTATTGCCGGTCTTGAAGACAAGCTTTGCCTGGCACAGGTGGGCAGCAACGGTAGCCCCTCATATGCAGGAGGTGAGTTTAAATACGGATTCGTAACCGGGGAGATGAACAGGCTCGGCGATTATGCCGTCACTCTGGATACTGTCGCCCCCCGGATAAAATCCTCTTTCTCCCCCGGGGCCAATCTTACCGGCAGGCAGTTATTCACATTTACCGTCCGCGACGATTTCTCCGGCATCGGGAGCTACGAATTGATGATCGACGGAGATTGGGCCCTGCTGGAATATGATGCCAAGAACAACCTTCTTATCTACAGGCCCGCCAGGCCCTACCTGAAAGAAAACACACTTCACAGGATGGAGCTAACGGTCAGCGATAACCGGGATAATACAGCAGTGCTGAGGAGTGAATTCAGATGGTAGAATCGCGTCAGAAAAGCCTGGCGGGATAGATCCCTTCATCTACCATTTTCCTTATGCTTTCAACTACAAAAGGTTTGTCCTCCCTGTATGTCACCCCAAACCACCTGCTGTTGCTTCTCAGTATCTGTATGGTTATCTCTCCCTTCTTAACGAATTTGTCAAGAGAGGTGGGTATATCAAGCTCGGCTTTCGGATCCGACATTCTCTCCCTGAGGAAACTGCCAAATTCCATATTAAGATACCTGTAGCAGGAAGGTTTAAACCCAAAGAGGTTCATTGATACTATCTCGTCACCAGTATACTCGTTGTATCCGCCATCGCCATCAGGGGCAAATACACCTTCGGGTCTCTTTTCTATCTGCCGGGTTTCAACCATGTTGACCAGGTATCCATCTTCACTTACCCTGCAGATACCACGGTTTACATGTCCGTGGTCGGAGAGGGTGTTTCCAAGACGATACCCCACTATGCAGAAGTTCTTATCATCTTTGTCTTCTGTAAGAAATTTGTGTAACACCTTAAACGAATCAACTCCGTAATAGTCATCCGCATTAATGACCCCAAACGGTTCGTGAATCTTCGGCTCCGTCACCAGGATGGCGTGGCTTGTGCCCCATGGCTTCTGACGTCCTTCAGGAACAGTAAATCCTTGCGGCAGGTTACCAAGCTCCTGAAAGACATAGTCTATCTCTATGACATCCTTTAAGCGCTTCACGAATGTCTCCCTGAACTGCTCCTCAATATCACGTCTTATGACAAAAACCACCTTGCCAAAGCCTGCCCTCCTGGCATCATAAATGGAGTAGTCAATTATTGTTTCGCCGGAAGGTCCGACCTGGTCAAGCTGTTTGTTGCCGCCATACCTGCTGCCCATACCTGCAGCCAGCACCAATAAAGTAGGTTTCATCATATCTGATTTTTTTATAAAATGTGATGGAGCTTCCACGTTCAAATTTTGGTTTCTGACGGATTTAGTCATCTTAACCGGCAGGGCCGGCAAAGTTCCGGCAACGTGGATTATCCACCTGATTTATTCATTTAGATCATACAATTATACCTAAATAATATGTACTTTCAAAGCCTTGAAATAAAGATTTGTCGTTTATCCTGGAAATATGCGTTGACTCTGTTGAGTCTGCCATAGCTGCCGAATCTGCCGGAGCCGGGAGGCTTGAACTATGTTCCGCACTCACTGAAGGAGGAGTCACTCCCAGTGCGGGTTTGATAGAGTCCGTGCGCAGGAATACCGGTATCAGAATGCATGTGCTTATCAGGCCCAGGAGCGGCGACTTCCTTTACAGCGGCAGTGAGTTCAGCGTCATGCGTCGCGACATTGACTACGCGGGAGAAAATGGGGCTGACGGCATCGTGACCGGACTGCTTATGAGTGACGGTACGGTTGATGTTGAACGCACAGCCTTACTGGTTGAATATGCCTCTCCCATGAGCGTTACCTTCCACCGTGCTTTTGACATGAGCCGTGATCATCATAAAGCCCTGGAAGACATCATCAGTACAGGAGCTGAACGGATCCTTACCTCCGGACTCGCACGGACAGCCATTGAGGGAGCAGGCTTGATAAAGAACCTCGTCGTGACAGCCGGTGACAGGATAAAAATAATGCCCGGGGGAGGTATTAACGAATATAATATTGCACTGCTCGCCACCTCAACCGGAGCCGGTGAATATCACCTGTCCGCACGGCAACAGTCCGGGAGCAGGATGACATTCCGGAGAAAAGGAATCTACATGGGAGACCCGCGCCTGCAGGATGAGTATACACTTAAAAACGCCGATGCAGAGCGTATACGTTCGGTAATTATGATTTTGAATGGTATTGTTTTTTAATTAAAGATGCTATTTTTGAGACCTGTCACCCCGGAGACAGGACACCGGGTAACAATAACCATTTACTGTTCAGAAACATATAATAATCAGATAATTATGAAAAAAATCACCGCACTGATGATGTGCCTGCTTTTATCAATACTGATGATATCAGAAAAGAGCCTGGCCTGCACAAACTTTCTTGTAACAAAGGGAGCCACAAAGGATGGCTCAACTATGATTTCCTACTCAGCCGACTCGCACGTACTCTATGGCGAGCTTTATTACTGGCCGGCCATGAAGTATAAGCCGGGGACCATGGTTGATGTGTATGAATGGGATTCCGGCAAGTTCCTTGGTACTATAGAACAGGCACCTGTTACCTACTCTGTGGTAGGCAACATCAACCAATACCAGCTGGCTATCGGCGAGACTACATACACCGGACGTGAAGAGCTTATAAACCCTGATGGTATAATCGATTATGGGAGTCTCATATACCTGACCCTGCAGAGGGCCAAAAATGCCCGGGAAGCCATCCACACAATCGTCACTCTTACAGAGAAGTACGGCTATTGCAGCTCGGGGGAGTCTTTTTCCATATCTGACCCCAATGAGGTCTGGATCATGGAAATAATCGGCAAGGGACCGGGGAAGAAAGGCATGGCTTTCGTTGCCCGGAGAATACCTGACGGTTACATATCAGGCCACGCAAACCAGGCCAGGATACAGACATTCCCCCTGGCCGACGGTACTACCTCAATTACTTCAGCCGATATAGACAAGGTCTTCAACCCTGGTATTGAGACTGTATACGCAGAAGACATGGTGGACCTTGCACGCGGATTAGGATGGTATGAAGGTGACGATGCCGGATTCAGTTTCAGTGACACTTTTGCGCCCGTCGACTTCAGTGGTGCACGTTTCTGCGAGGCACGCGTATGGTCAGGGTTCAACAAGGTGAACAGCACGATGGGCGAATACCTCAATTATGCCATGGGTTACGACCTGGACAACAGGATGCCTCTCTGGATCAAGCCCGACAAAAAGCTCAGCCTTGAGGATGTTATCGGTCTGATGAGAGACTATTACCAGGATACACCCATGGACATGACTAAGGACGTAGGGGCCGGTCCTTACCTGAGCACCGTCAGATGGAGACCCATGAGCTGGACTGTTGACGGCCATATGTATCTGCATGAGAGGGCTATCTCAACACAACAGACCGGATTCTCTTTCGTAACCCAGTCACGCAGCTGGTTACCTGATCCCGTTGGCGGTATTATCTGGTTCGGTGTCGATGATACCTATTATACAGTATATACACCTATGTACTGCGGCATCAATGCAGTCCCCGGCTCTTTCGCCGTAGGTAACGGCGACATAATGACCTACAGCGCAGACGCTGCCTTCTGGGTCTTCAACGAGGTCACCAACTTCGTGTACAGCCGCGCCAGCGTGATGACACCCGAGCTGCAGGCAAAACAGAAAGAACTTGAACAGAAGTATATTCTCGAGACTGCTGACATTGACAAAAAAGCTGCTGAACTCTTCCTTGGCAAAGACAAAAACTCCGCTAAAAAGGGTACGGAACTTATTACCAGCTATTCGGTTGACGCCGGCAACAACACAGTCAAAGAGTGGAGAGAGCTCTATAAATTCCTGTTTACCAAATACATGGATGGCAATATTAAAACCAGGAAAGCGGTTCCTGAAGGTTACAAGTATGTTGCCCCTGATCTGAAGCAGCCCGGTTATCCCCAGGAGTGGCTCATGCGAATTGTAATTGACAACGGTGAGAAGCTCAGGATGCCTGCCGGTGCAGGTCACTGATCTGTACATTATTCGTAATAATTAATTTGCAGATAATAAAAAAATAATTGTACCTTTGCGACCTGTTTTAAAAGAGTAGAGATCATAAATTTATTTGCGCGATGGACTTAATGAAAGTTATTGAAAAGGAGTACGCCACCAGCAATGAGTTCCCTAAATTCAGAGCAGGGGACACGATAACGGTACACTATAAGATCAAGGAAGGAAACAAGGAGAGGATACAGCAGTATCGCGGTGTTGTCATCCAGAGATCAGGCGCCGGAATGACGGCAACCTTCACGGTCCGTAAGATGTCAGGTAACATTGGCGTCGAAAGGATTTTCCCGATATCATCGCCTTTCATTGACAAAATAGAGGTCAACAAATTCGGTAAGGTACGCAGGGCGCGCATCTTCTACCTCAGGAACCTCACAGGTAAAAAGGCACGCATAAAGGAGAAGATATTCTAGATCTTCACCGTCAGATAACAGGAGCCACCACACGGTGGCTCTTTTTTTTTCATGTGACAGAAAAAAAGGAGGAGCGCTCCGGCGCACTCCTCCAGCAAAAAGGGTTGTCAAACCATCAAGGGGACTAGTACACTGTATTCTGAGGGTCCCAGTTGCACCATCCGGATGTCCAGTCTACCGTTCCGAAAGCTCCCCTGTAAGCAGTCGGGGAGAAAAAAGAATCTGTGAGTCTGCTGTTGGTGAAGGAAGCTCCCGACAGCAGCGGGGAACCGGCTGCCGGCAGTAGAACGGGTGAAGTCAGATCTATGAGTGAAGCACCTGTAACATCGGTAATAGTCATATTATCAACGTTGTTCCTTGCAGCCGCCTCAAAATATGCCACATGCTGGGCAACAGTATAAGGCACTGCCACTGTACCGGTTTTCTCTACGAAATTTTCAGTCATACCGGCAAGTACCGTATTTTCTATCTGAAGTTCATTCTGGTCAGCCCGGGTTGGCGAGTTGCCTTTCTGGCCATCAATTGACAATCCCTGGGGAAAGCCTGCAAAAACCGAATTATAGACTGAGGTCATGGTCCCTCTCCTGAGGTGCATGGCTTTTTCATGCTTGGTCTCGGCAGGCAGAGTGGCGGCAACAGTGAGCGGCCCGAGAGCCGTGACATTCGAGAACACAGGAGAGGTTACAGGTGTTAACAGTGACCCGTCCGCATCATTGTCGCTCTCAAATCCATTGGAACCTGACTGATCCGACTTGAGAGGATCCTGGATGATAAGACCGAACTGAATCTTGCCGCTGAAACCATTGTCCGTATCAAATGCATCATCAAGACCGCCAAGAGCTACAATGTACTTCATGTTTACATTGCCACCGAACCACTCGTATGAATCGTCACCTGAATAGGAGACCTGTATGTGATCAATGACTGTTGATTTACCTACTGAATAGAGGGTAAGACCGTTGATCTCACTGTTTGAGGTAGAGGTAAGCGGGATACCCGGGAACTCTATCCTTACATATTGTAAGACACCTGAGTTGTCGTTATCATCAGTACCACCGTACTCCGTTCCGATACCTCCTTCAGCCACGCCGATACCGGTGCCGTTGTCATGTTTGTTGGTCTTCGCTTTTCCTGCTATGACCACTCCTCCCCAGTCACCTGTGGCTCTTTGTCCTGCCGGCTTGTCCGAGGTAAATACTATAGGATGATCTGCTGTACCGGCAGCCATTATCTTTGATCCCCGCTCTATTATAAGGGTGGCTTTTGTATTGGAGACACCTTTAATAACGGTGCCAGGTTCAATTGTCAGTACTGCATTGTTCTTTACATATACAAAGCCTGAGAGCAGGTATCTGGCCTGGGCATACAGTTTTGTGTCGGTGGTGATATCTCCGGAAAGTGTTATTACCTGTCCTGTTGACGGCACAACCGTAATGTCACATGTTGCAGTGAACATTGAATTATCTGAAGAAGTCACCGTGATAAGTGCAGTACCCAGGGAGACACCTGTTACAATACCGTTACTGACAGTCGCTACGGCTGTGTTACTGGATGTCCACGTAACATCCTTGTCAGTAGCATCCAGGGGATCAATGACAGGAATTAATGTCAGGTTGGCGCCAACCTGCACGGTAGCTTCCTGCTGGTCAAGCGACAGGTAAGTGACAGGTACATCCTTCTCGCACGATGCGGCAATCAGAATGAGTGAACCAAGCACAATTGATTTCACTGTCTTTAAAAAATAGTCTGTTTTCATAATATAAAGTTTTGTTTAACTGGTTTTTAGTGTCAGAAATTATAAGATAGTCCAAGTGAATATTGCCTTCCGGTGTAGTATGTCTTTGTGTCCTGCGTCCTGTCAAACGCTTTAGTGCCGTCACCCCCATAGTTCGTCATATCAACTATGTATTTTACATTCTGCTGATAGACTGCCATTTCTCCCAGCAGGTCCTTGATACCGGCCTTGATCTCAACCCTTTTACCTACCTGTTTACTAACCACAACATCGATCTCATTACGTGGCATCTCGTAGATATCAGGGATACTCTCCCATTCATTTGGGGAAGGTCTTCCGACTGCAATTATCCTTTTACCTATGCGATTGTAAACGATGCTGGCCCTGAAGCCTCTGTCCTGGTCCTGGTAGAATAGGCCCGTATTGACAATGTAAGGCGACTGTCCCTGCAGGGGCCGGTCGAAGGCTACAGAGCTTCTTATAAGGGCAAGGTTTATTACTGCCGTGAAATTTTCAAACCTGCTGCCAAGGAACCCCAGGTTCTTCCTGGCTTCAGTCTCAAGACCGAAACTGTAGGCGCTGCTGATATTGTCAAAAGAGAACTGGGTCGGATTATTACCCCTGATCGAGACTTCTATCGGGTTAGTAAAGTTCTTATAAAACAGCCCTACATTGAATGTTTCATTGTTTCCGGGATAGAGTTCATACCTGAGATCAAGGTTATGTATGTAAGCCTGCTTAATGTTTACGTTACCATATATGCCCGCATTCTGGTCAAAATCAACAAAATAGAATGGAGCCATCTCCCTGAATTCGGGTCTGTTGACCGACAAACCGTAGGTGAAGCGGAGAAGACTCCTTTCAGTGACGTTAAAGGCAAGGTTTGCTGAAGGGAATATGTTGACGGTATCCCTTACCACATGCACAGGGATGGTAGTCCCCTGCCTGTAACTTGACAGCTCCTGGCGTGATTTCTCAACCCTTACCCCTGCTGACAGGTCAGACCTGGCCCCAATCCTGAACCTGAGGTTAAGATACGTGGCAAGAATTGAAGAGGATGCGTCGTATGAGTCAGAGAGAGAGGTTATCTCCTTCAGCCTGATGCCATCCGTGAGGTTAATATTTTCCGGTGCGAATATCTCGCTGACAGGCATGGATGTCCAGGAAAACGCTGAGTTTTCGCTTGCCATGGCATAGCCGAAGTTACGGGCAGTGAACGACCGCTTTCTGATCTCGGAATAGACTCCCGACTTAATTTCAATATTTACGTTACCTGTTTTGACCTTCCTTGTGAAGTTCACCAGGCCGGACATGTTGTATTCATTCAGATCGAGCCACATCCTTGAAACTGAAGAGAGATCCGGATTACTGCCGAAAAGTATTATAAACGGTGAGGTCTCTCCATCATTACTTATGTACCTGTACCTTCTTATATCGGGTTCATTCCTGGCAGATACGGAGTACCCGGCGGTAAAGTCAATGACGGTGTTCCCATTGTTAATAAGCTGCTCACCGCTGACCTGGCCGGAATAGATAAGTCTGTTGTTGTATTTTATCTCCCCGGACCTTATTGACCTGCCATTGTTATACCAGTCGAATCCTTCCCTCAAACTGACCGTTGAAGCCGAACTGCTGGTAAAAAAGTTCCTTAACTCCAGCTTAAGACCGTCAACAGGATAGACTGTCCAGTTGTGCATCAGTCCGATCCTTGCACTTGTTTTATACTGGCGGTCGGTAAACTCATCCAGGATACCGGGCGTATCATAGGCATAGTTGTAAATTGAATAACTGTTGTTTCTGAGTTCCCTGAATGAGTTTGAGTAACTATATATCAACGAGGTGACGTTACCCGCGATGAAATTTCCTTTCTGGAACCGTTTTTTCATGGTAACGGCAAATTTCTGATCCGGGATGGCAGTGCCTGGTATTTCCTCCCAGGAGTTATTGAGACTGCGTCCTATCTCTGTTACCCTGTTACGGATATCAGGGTTTGTTGCACTCTCGTACAGATCAAGGTGTGATGGCATGCTTCCAGGTAATTGCCTGTAGGAGCTGCCTGCAGTCAGCCAGTCTTTGCTGCTTCCTGCTTCCCTGAGGTATGGCCTGAAGGTAGAGTACTGCCTGTATGCCGTGCCATAAGAGACTGAGAGACTGTTCTCGGAGGGAATACCAGTGGTTGAAATCTTAATGAATCCTCCTGAATAGTCTGCAGGCAGGTCGGCCGTAGGTGATTTAAGGATGAAGATACTCTCAATCATGGATGACGGAACAAGGTCAAATGAGAAGGATCGCACATCCGCCTCCAGGCTGGGTGCCGGCGAATTATTAAGCCATACGTTGTTATATCTCGATGAGAGACCTCTTACAACAATGAATTTATCATCTACAATTGAAACGCCGGGAAGCCGTCTGACAACCTCGGAAGCATCCCTGTCCTGTGTCCGGCCGATGAGCTGGGCGGAGATTCCTGATACTACGGCAGGACTGCTTTTTATGCTGTTCATTACGGACACTTCATTGTCTGTCCTTTTCGTAGCGACAACAACTATATCTTCCAGCTCTACTGACTGATCGCTCATAGTGGCGGATAGCTCGGTGATAGAACCGCTTTTTACCACCACATCCTCAACCCTTACAGGCTTATACGAAATGAAGGTCAGATTGAGGATGTAGGTCCCGGGAGTAACGGACTGTATCAGAAATCTGCCATCCGGTCCCGTGGAGGCTCCCCTTAATGTTCCTTCAATAACTACATTGACACCCGGCATCGATTCACCGGTGGCTCCGTCACGCACTAACCCTGAAATAGTGCCTGTCTGAGTCTGTGAGTACAGGTGGAAAAAATTTGTTATCAGTAAGACTGTAATGATTTTGATCGTTAAACTCTTCATTTGATGGTTGACTTGTTTTGATGACAAATATCCCGTGACGTTGTTACAGGGCTGCAACAAAACGGTTACGAAACGATCAAAAAAAGATTACAGGATTGTTACCGGGCAACACGATTGTCATAAAAAACAAAAAGAGGCCGGCAGCCTCTTTTTGGTAACATAATATGTTTTAGAGTGCTATTTAAGCAACTCATCTGCTTTAACACGGGCTTCCGCAATTATTTTATCTGCCCTGGTGTTAGCTTCTGTCTCAAGCTGCGTGGCTCTTTTATCAGCCTCTTTATTGACGGCTTCTGCTGCTTTTCTTGCTGCTATGACGGCCAGAGCTCCTTTTGACTCAGCTTCCCTGATAAGCTTCTTGCCCTGAATATCAGCCTCCTCCCTTATTTTCTTTGCTGAAGCAGCTGCCTCATCGCGAACAAGCTGCGCCTTATTACCGGCTTCTTCCAGTATCCTGTCAGCCTGGTCCCTGGCTGCTTCATTAACCTTCTCCGTTACTTCCTCCTTTACTGCTGCAGTCACTGCTGTGACAGCACCGGATCCGCTACCCCCGGCAAATACAGGTGTTATAACAGGTTTTGAGAACGTCCCTCCCACCCTGAGGTTCACTTTAATGATCTCAGGAGGGGTGACATTCATCCCCAGAGCTGCAACCTGGTCTGACAGGGCTCCCATCAGCGTTGCCGCAGACTCCCCAAGTTCAGTCCTGGGTATCTCGGTCTTTATGAGGTAATTGATAGTCCTGTCAAGTCCCTGGTCACCGGATACGTTTAGCTTAATGTTGCCAAGTTTTGTATCAAAAGGCCTGACATAGAGCCTGCCGTCATTAATAATAAACTTTGCCTTGACGTCCTTCACAACATTCGTATAAGAGGGATCCATTTTAAGAATACCCTTCATGCTGTCAAAAGTCTTTGATTCGAGTATCTGAACAGACTCGGAACTCAGTTCACCGGAGCCTGACAGAGTACCAATGAGTGGCATCATACTGTTACTGATAAGACTGTTGAAATCCATGCTGACACTCACATTACCCCCCAGGCCGGCTGCTGCCGGCATCAGGCTTCTGACAGTGTTGAAAGTGGTAAAGGCATCGCTGATGCTTACGGAATTGATTAGCATGTTTGCATTTATTACCGGCTTTAGTGTGTCCCTGGTATCATATATGGCATTGACAAGCATTGATCCGCCAAGGGCCTGCATCCCGGTCTCGCTTACACTGACCACTCCGTCATGTACAATAATGTTTCCTTTAACATTCTCAGCTGAAAGCCGTCCGTAGTTAAGCCTGCCGACGACGGCCCTGAAGGTGAAGTCGATATTTTCAGGCACCCGTATGAGTCCCGTGGCAGTTGTATCACTCTCTGTTGTATCAGATGGCATAATGTCGAGAATCTCATTCAGATCAATCTGCTTCGAATCAAGCATAAGGTTACCGCTGACTGTTCCATCTGAGAACAGGTAAGGTATATAATTCTCTATCCTGCCTGAGACTGAGAAGTCACTCTTCTCTCCCATCGACGCTGCCAGCTTTGTCAGTTCTGCATAAGCCGGATTGAAGGCGAATGAGGCGCTGCTGATCTTAAAATCAGGAAGACCTGCCATTGCCAGTATCATATCCGATACTGTCAGGCCACCTGCTGCCCGGAATTGATCATAACGCCCGTTCTCAATCATTGACATGCGCCCGGACAAGTCGAGCGACATTTCTATCAGCCCGCCAAGGGTGACGCTGTCTATGGGCACCGCCTGCTGTAGCTTTGCCAGGTCGATCCGTCCTTTTGCCGAAGTCACGATTGATGGATCACTCAACGGAGTCGACAACCTCAGGGTCATATCAAAGGGATTTCCTGCCAGCTCAAAGTGAAACCGGTTGACATCAACGACGGTATTATCCAACTCCTTGCCGTCTGCATATACCTCTCCATCAATGTTTATTGCTGATATCTTTTCCGGCAGGTCAGGATAACTTAACTCTCCGTTGTTTACCTTCAGACTCAAAGTAAAATCAGGCAGTGTACTGTCGGCAGAGCTGTATATTCCTTTGATTGTACCTCCTATGGCGAAGGTCCCGTCGGTTTTCAGACCTTCGAAATCCTTCATGTAAAAAGCCGGAACCAGGGAGAGAAGCGATTTGAATGATGTTTCAGGTGTGTCAAATTTAAAGTCAAGCCCGATGTCATCTCCCGGCATAGAAGCCATTCCGGAAAATTCAATTCCTATATCATTTATCTTAAGTAAGTTATCTGTAAGAACAAACTTCATTGAGTCAATAGCTGCATCCACCCCGGCATTAAAACTGACGGTTGCGTCGGTAAGTAATTGAATATTGTCAGAGACGAAATTGACTGCAGCGGCAGTAAGGTCAAGATTAAGATCAGTGCGTGCGCCGCTCATGCTGCCTGAAAGGTTGAAGTCGAGCCCCTCAATCGCTGCCGACATACCAGATTCCCTGTCGGAATAATATATGCGGCCATCACGGAGGACAAATTTCCTGAGAGCCACCTTCAATGACATATCTGCCTGGTCCTCAGTAGTCTCCCCCACTGTCTCCTCCGTGGTCTCTTCCGCAGCATCCTTCATTATATCCCAGTTAGCAGCCCCCTCTTCCCTGACAATTGCGTTGAGCATAGGCTGTTCGATAATCACCGACTTGATTTCATAACCTTTGTCACCTATAAGGCTCGCGAGATTAAATACCAGACCTGCCGACCTTACTGCAGCAAGGGTATCCCCCTCAAACTGACCGGCACCAGTAACCGTCAGCCCGTCAAGGGTGAACGCGACATCTGGAAATGATCTGAAAAGGCTCAGCCTGTAACCGGTGAATGTAACCTTTGCATCAACCATGCCGTTGATTGAAGACTCTACCTTCTCTTTTATCCTCTCCTTGAACAGGACAGGTATTATCAGTCCTGCCACGATTATCAGTCCAAGAATGGAAGCAATAATGATCCCGGATATTTTTAGTCCCTTTTTCATAATCAATGATTTTATTATCAGGGTATTGTAACGCCTGCTATGATAATTTTAATTAATATCTGGTTCTGCCGTGATATATCCAAAAGCGGAGGTAAGTGTCTTATAACCGGGGTTTCTCATTGTGCCGTATTTATATGACAGGTTGCAGTGTACTCCATTCTGAAAACGGCCGGCGGGGACTTTTGTTATTTCATACAGAATCTTTATCCCCTGCTGCTGATCATCTGCAGCTTATCCTTCTCCCTGATACTGATCCTCTTGCCGGAGATACTGATAATGCCGTCTTTCTCAAATTCAGCAAGTACACGACTGACACTTTCTCTTGAAGAATCAATCAGGTTGCCCAGCTCCTCCTGGTTAATAGGCAGGTTGAAGTCGTTTGAGGTATAAATCTTTTCAGCCATCTCCAGGAGCACATCGGAGATTTTACCCCTTATCTGCTTTTGTGAGCGGTTAGCGCACCTGTTATAAAGCTCTAGCTCGATACTGCATATATTCTGAATTATCTCGTAGGCAAAATCAGCGTTGGTCTTAAGCAAATCGCGGAAGGTTGTCAGATCGATAAAACAGACCTCGGACTGGTCTATTGCAGTCACCGAATACTGGTTGATCTTATCTCCGAATGTAGTTGGGAGTCCCAGGTAACCGGGAGCTTTTACTATTCTGACTATCTGCTCACAGTAGGGGCCGGCAATATGAATCTTGACAAGACCTTTGCGCAGATAGGCGACATTGGTTGAGAGCATTCCCTGCCTGATTATGGCATCTCCCTTTTTGAAGCCTGTCAGGGCACAGTTGAACGAATGAGTCTCTATCTCCTTTTCCGTCAGTTTACTAAGAGCCCTCGATCTGACGCTGCATACCTTGCATTCATTCTCTCTCATTCAGTATATCTCTAAAATTGTGATTCAGATCACAAAATTACATAATCAACCGCACACTAAAAACGGAATAGTGGTAAAAAAGAAAGGCTTCATTTGTCACGTATTCACAACAAACAAACAACCAGACAATGGAACAGACAGAAAAAATTGTAGTGATAAGCACTACAGGACCTGAATTTCAGGAGAAGGCAACCCTTCCATTTGTTGTTGCCACTGCCGCACAGTCAGTAGACGCTCATGTTGTTATTATCCTGCAGGCCTCAGCAGTGCTTCTGGCAAAAAAAGGGCTTGCACAAAACGTCAATGCCCCCGGGCTTCTTCCTCTGAAACAACTGATGGATACTTTCATCGAGCTTGGCGGAGATCTTCTTATCTGCAACCCTTGCATCAAAGAGAGAAATATCACGGCTGAGGACCTTATTCCAGGGGCAACGCCAATAGCAGCTGGTACAGTTGTCACCGAGGTTCTCTCTGCAAAGGCAGTACTCACCTATTGATAACGTAATTAAAAACAGAACACTTAAATCATTATGTCCCAGGAAACTGTCAATCAGCTTCAGGAGCTGAGAGAGGAGATTGATCAGATTAAAAACAAGGTAACCGGGCTTGAAAATAACAGGCTGGATCAGTTATCAATAGCAATAATTGCAGGTGACTTTGACAAGATACTTGCCACTATGATAATTGCACTGGCAGCAGCAGCCCAGGATACGAAAGTAAAGCTCTTTTTTTCATTCTGGTCTTTATCCGCACTCCGCGACAGGAACAAGAAAGCTAAAGGCAAGGATATTATCTCCAGGATGTTCGGCATGATGCTGCCGAAGGAAAAGAACAGATTGAAGCTCTCCAGGATGAATATGGGAGGCATGGGTCCCCGTATGATCAAGAGTCTCATGAAAAAGCAGAATGTCATGTCACTTGACAGGATGTTCAGCGAGGCTGCCGGACTCGGGATTGAGATTACGGTATGCGAGATGTCGATGAACCTGATGGGTTTTAAGAAGGAGGAGCTGATAGATTACCCAGGCCTGCGGTTTGCCGGGGCTGCCACCTTTGTGGCTGAAGCTGCTGAAAGCTCATTTCAGTTTTTCATATCCTGAATCATCAGGAGGCATAGTGGTTTGAAAACATATTTTTTTTTAAAGGAAACAATTTAAAAGAAACACCATGACAGCAGAAGAATTAAAAAACGTTGCAGTATCAAAATCAGTTGATGCAAGAGGGACAGCATGCCCGGGGCCTCTGCTTGAGGCAAAGAAAGCTATCGGAACGATCGGTGCCGGCGATGTAATGGAAGTGCTCAGCGCTGATGAGGGTACGCGGATTGATATACCTAAATGGTGCGCCAAACAGGGCCACGAATATCTGGGTACACTGGAGGAGAGCGGTTATTTCAAGATTTATCTCAGGAAGAAGTAACTTATCTCACCGGTCCATGGAGAAAAAGAGCGCCAGGATACTGGTATTCTCAACGGAAAAGATTTCTGATCCCGCCATTGATATGGCGGGGTTACTTAAGCTCCATTATCCACCGACGGTTTACACCATTGCAGTACCATGTTCCAGCGGCATTAAGCCACGCTGGATCATGCATGCATATGAACAGGGATTTGACGGGGTGTTTATTGCAGCTGACGGAAGCGACTGTACATACGGGGAATCATGTACCGAAAAGACCGGTCGCCTGGTAGAGGTCACACATCAGATGATGAAGGGCAGAAACATTGACCCTGCACGCCTCAGGATGGCCGCTATCTGTTCGGTGTGCAGCGAGTCTTTTGTGAAGCAGATCAAGAGCTTTAACCAGTATTTACTTCAATCAACAAAGAGCTGACAATGGCTGACAATATTAAAACATCATCCTACGATGCACTTGTCATCGGCGCAGGTATTGCAGGAGGTGAGGCGGCACTTAACCTTGCTAACAACGGTTACAGTGTATTGCTTGTGGAGAAAGACCTTTCCGTCGGTGGGAAAATGATTCTTCTCAGCAAGGTCTTCCCCACCCTTGACTGCGCCGCATGCATCACCACACCTAAGGTGTCGGAGATCTCAAGGCATCCGGGAATAACCATCTATACCGGCAGTGAGGTCAGGAGGGTGGTGAAAAAATCGGAGAACAACTTTGAGGCTGAGGTGGTAAAGCATCCGCGGTATGTTATTGAGGATGACTGTACTGCATGTCAGTTGTGTGAGCAGGCGTGCCCGGTGGTAGTGAAAGACCAGTACCAGTACAATCTGGTCGGCAGAAAGGCCGCTTTCATACCGTTCAGTATAGCCAGTCCCAGGGTGGCCGCCATTGACATTGAGAACTGTACCCTGTGCGGCGCCTGCGAAAAAGTGTGCCCGACCAAATGTATAGACTTTACAATGGAACCGGAAGAGTTTCTTGTCAGTGTCGGAACTGTCATCGTAGCAACGGGGTTCAGGCTCTTTGATCCGCTGAATATGCCAAGATACGGTTACGGGGAGTATAAGAATGTTCTTACCTCCATGGAGATGGAAAGGCAGCTTGCCCCCACCAGGCCTTTCAATACAATATTGAGACCCGGCGACGGGAAAATGCCGGACAAACTGGCTTACGTGCTCTGTACAGGATCACGTGATGCTACCGTCGGTAATCCGATTTGCTCACAGATTTGTTGTATGTACTCGATCAAACAGGCACAGCTTCTCATGGGAGCCCTTCCTATGGCTGATGTGACAATATATTACATAAATATCAGGTCCTTCGGGAAAGGGTTCGAGGAGTTTTATGAACAGGCAAAAGGCATGGGAGTCAACTTCATCAAGGGTAAGATAGGGAAGATTACAGAAAAGGAGAACGGTAACCTGGTTCTTCGATATGAAGACATCAATGAGAACAGGCTCCGGGAAGCAGAGCATGACATGGTAATATTATCGGTAGGCGTGTTACCTAACCCGGATGCCGCTTCTATATTCCAGGGTGAAGAGTTGAAGCTCGACCACCTGAATTTTATCGGCCAGGCCAGACCACTTGCCAACCCTTCAGAAACATCTATTAAGGGTGTTTTTGTTGCAGGTACGGCATCAGGACCTATGGATATACCGGATTCGATCCTCTCGGCAGGATCAGCCTCTTCAGAAGCAATGAGTTATCTAATTCGCAAAGGATGAACAAAAGATTAGGCGTTTATATCTGCCACTGCGGCGGAAATATCTCCGATTACGTTGATGTTGAGAAAGTAAAGGAATCGATTGAAGGGGAAGAGGGGGTCTTTCTGGCAAAGACAACCATGTTTGCCTGCAGCGATGCCACACAGAAAGAGATGGTGGAAGATATCCGCAACAACAACCTTGACGGGCTTGTAGTTGCCTCGTGCTCACCCAAGCTGCACCTTCTCACATTCAGAGCAGTGTCTGAGAGAGCCCTGCTGAACAAATACAATTATGTCCATGCCAATATACGTGAACAGGGATCATGGGCTCACTCCGACGATAAGGCAGGAGCAACAGCAAAGGCCATTCAACTGGTCAGGTCTGCTGTGGCAAAAGTCCGGCTGGCCCGGTCACTCGATCCGATCATCATTCCCTCAAAGAAAGCTGTGGCAGTGATAGGTGCAGGTGTTGCCGGGATGAGAGCTGCCATTGAATTATCTGACATGGGATGCCCGGTAACATTAATAGAAAGAGAGCACTTCGTGGGAGGACGGACATCCCAGTGGGACATTCTGTTTACAACAAACCAGACAGGCAAGGAACTGGTCACAAAGCTTTACAATGATATCGCAGGTCGTGATAACATCACTCTAATCACAGGCGCGGAGGTAATATCGAATACCGGGAGCATAGGCGACTTCGTGCTGAAAATCAGGGTAACACCCAGGTATATAATGGATAAATGCGATGAGAACAACCTGGCTAAAGCCATTGAGGTTTGCCCTGTCGTGGTTCCCGATAACTTTAACTTCACTATCACAAGCCGGAAGGCAATATATCACAACTTCCCAAGCGAATATCCGCATTACCCGGTTATCGACATAGAGAACTGCACCCGTTGCGGCGAATGCGAAAAGGTCTGTAAGAGCGTCGACTTCTCCCAGCAGGAACAGATTGTTGAAGTGAATGTCGGTTCGGTAATGATGGCAACCGGTTTTGACCCCTATACCCCGGGTGAGGGCGAGTTCGGTTACAAACTGTCTGACTTCGCCGTTACTCTCCCCCAGTTTAAAAGGATCACCGACCTTAATGAAGGCCGTCTGGTCTACAAGGGGAAAGAGATAAGGAATATAGCCTACATATACTGCGTGGGCAGCCGGCAGTCGGAAGGAGATAATAACTACTGTTCACGATACTGCTGCACCTCAGCTATCCATGCCTCACTGGAGGCAAAGAGGAAATTCAGCAACATCAGTAACTTTCATTTCACCAGAGGTGTCAGAACATATGGTAAACAGGAGTTACTGTATGCAGAATCGCTGAGAATGGGAGATATCTATTTCCAGGCCTACGAAGAAAACCCTCCTTCCGTTGATGTAAATAACGGAGAGATTTCGGTGAGTATCAATGATATTATGACCGGTGGCCGGGAGATAACCGTAGAGCCTGACCTCCTCGTTCTCGTTACTGGGATGGTACCGAGGTCAGACAACAGTGTTGCCTCGATATTCAAGCTGCCTAAAGGCCGCGACAGGTTCTTCAATGAGATACATATGAAACTGCGTCCCGTTGAAACGGTAATTGACGGCATAACTATCTGCGGGGCATGCCAGGGGCCGAAGAATATTACAGAATCAGTGAACAGCGCCCTGTCAGCAGCCGCCAAATCATTTTCGTTTGTAAACAAGGGGCAACTGGCCCTTGAACCAATCATAGCTGAGGTTGATAAAGAGACCTGCAACTGGTGCGGCAAATGCCAGGAAGCCTGCCCCTTCGATGCAGTAAAGATGGTAAAGGAAGGAGAGAAAGAAGTTGCTGTCATCAACAATTCGGTCTGCAAGGGCTGCGGCATGTGCCTGCCTGTTTGCCCGGTCAACGCTATCGACCTGATTGCCTTCTCCGACAATGAGATAGAAAATATGATTGACGCATTATCCAGTAACATCTAAACCAGAACATGGAAGAAGCAGAAAAGGGCAAAACATCCAGATACCTCAGGGATAAAAAGGGTGTGTCGGAAGAGGCCAGGGAAAACCTGAAGAAATTCACCAGGATCCGGAAATCAATACTTGATGCACTCAAAGAGGGTGAAATGACAATCGCACAACTGTCACAGAAGTTGTCAATGCCAGGTCATGAAGTGGTATTCTATCTAATGACACTGGTTAAGTACGGACAGGTACAGACCGGTGAGATTGATGACATGGATGAGTATTATTCTTATAAACTGAAAAAATAATGGCTGCAGTAAATACGGCATTCAGCAGGGAACTCTCAAAATTCGGTGCATTTGATTTCAATGCGTGCTATAACTGCGGCAACTGTACTGCAGTATGCTCCCTCTCAAACGAGACCGACTCCTTCCCCAGGGAGATGATCAGGTTCAGCGTCCTTGGCCTGGAGGATGATATCAAAGGATCACTTAAACCGTGGCTCTGTTACTATTGCGGTGAGTGTACTACCCATTGCCCCCAGCAGGCCGAACCGGGAGAGCTGATGATGTCTCTCAGGCGATGGCTCACATCAGTATATGACTGGACAGGTCTTTCAGGATTACTCTACAGGTCATTGACAGCAACTGTTGCTGCCATGACGGCCGTTGCGCTGGGTGTGCTGGCATATGCATTCCATGAAGATCTCCACCTTGAAAAGATCATGCATACGGGCCACCTGTTCGAGATGGTGGCTATAGCTGCAGTATTTTCCGTCATCCTCCTTCCCAACCTGGTTCGTATGTGGTATTTTATCATCCTGAAGCCGGGACTGAGGATTCCGGTAAAAAAATACATAACCTCCCTTGCCGACCTGTTCATACATATGTTCACTCAAAAGAGAACGCTCGGCTGTGACGACAGCCAGGTAAGATGGTTTGAACACCTGGTACTTGTTTTCGGTTACCTGGGACTGCTCTTCACAACAGTTTTCCTCGACTGGTTCTCGAGTGACAGTGCATTCGTGATCACTCTCGGGTATGTCGTAAGCATAATCATTTTTACAGTCACAATTATTTTCGTTGGCGAACGGATCGCCAGGAAGAGGGAAATGAATTCCAAATCGCAGCCTTCAGACTGGATGTTTGTCGTGTGGCTGTTTCTGATGGGTATATCTGCTTTCGCCGTAAGGCTTTTCTCAGACCTTGGTATACTGGAGAGCAATACCTGGTTATACCTGACCCATCTTATAATACTGGCTCAGTGGGCCCTGGTAATCGTACCGTTCGGCAAATGGACACATTTCCTCTATCGCTCCTTTGCAATGTACTTTGATAAACTGAAAAAGAGCTGAAACAGGGCGGCATGGCACAACATGCCGCCATTTCTATTTCGCCTGATCGGCGATCACGGGATTATAAACGACATAACTGCCTCTGGCAACCTTCAGGTACTCGGCTATAACGTCACACTTTATCATCAGGAGAAAGAATATCCTCCTGTCAGCCTCACCTATCAGTCCCTCAAAATTGCCCTGCCCCTTTGAGATGATCAGATCGGCTTCCCGGTAATACCTCCGGAATTCCTCACCTGACTTTTCCAGTACCGTTGTTGAGGCGTCATGTCCGCTGGAGATGACACTGGCCACAGAGGTCATACCCGTATATACCGCATCTTCCATTGTGGCATCATTGATTGCCGGCCCGCCACGCACGGCAAAGGTCAGGCCGGGATGCGCCAACTCACTGATAAATAATTTATCAAAGACTATCTCACCTGCATTGTCGCCAATATAGAGAACCTTCCCTGCCTTCATCAGGGCATCTCTCAGGTATCCTGAGTGATCCACAGAAAAGTCGGAGGAGAGCACACCTTCTATTGTGCCAGGGAGATCGCAGCTGTCATGGACGGCAAAATCAATGATGTTTCCCGCTATGGCAAGCTTAAGGGCTGTAAGAAACGGATCCCCGGAATTTCTCACCCTGTTCATGAGATCAGGGTACATGCCGAGAGCCGTATCATTGCTTACCTTCTTGGCCTCTTTAAACGGATCCGGATCATTGATAAGCGAACGGTAGAGCATCTGAATCTCGCGAGCACAATCGGGTGCTGAGATGCTGAACCATTTCTCATCCAATACCTTCAGCAGTTTTCGCGTAAACACACCCTTGGCTTCAGGCGGGATGTCAGCCTTCTCCAGCCTGTTCCCGTAGGATCTCATGAGGCAATAAATGCAGCGGTAATCAGAAATCATCTTCAGGTATCTGTTTAAGTTTTTTATGGCTAATGTTGCCGGACAAATATAATGAACATATGTTCATTAATATCAAATCCGGAATTGAATCCGTGATAATTGTTTGAAAATTTCAGCAACAGACCTATAAGAGCCCCGCATGAATTCTTGAGGGGATATTTGAGTTTTAGGCAACAGGATAAAGCAAAAAATTATATATTTGCCCCGCAAAAGGTCCCGTAGCTTAACTGAATAGAGCATCTGACTACGGATCAGAAGGTTACAGGTTTGAATCCTGTCGGGATCACAAAGAGCATCCCGCGCAAGCGGGATTTTTTATTTTGTATAATCCGAAGAAGCCATGCTTCTGAAGGATTGTAAAAAAATAAAAAAAGACACCGCAGGTGGATGCTCTTTGTCCAAAGCCCCATACCGGGTATCACGCCGACGAAGGAGGCGTAATCATCCCGGATACAAAATCATCCCGGGCAAACAGCTTTTTTATTTTGTATAATCCGAAGAAGCCATGCTTCTGAAGGAT
>QKGI01000057.1 GCA_003250475.1 Bacteroidota bacterium
AGGTTCATCATCATCCTGCTCCACATCTTTATCCCTCCCCTGCGGGAGCGTGAGCCCAGTATATCACTACCCATAAAAGAGACAACCAGGGGTATACGGCCAGACACCATCCTGCCGGCAATACCTGAAATGCCGTAATGGGCATGTATAACATCCGAAAATCCTTCCCGCAGCTTCTTTTTTATTGCGGTCAGGACTCGCAGGTATCCACACAGCCCCCTCCCTGCAACAGGGAAAAAGTCAATATCCACGCCATGTGATGCAAGCGACTCCCCCTGTGTCACAACGACCCTGTTGCCTCCCCCGGCGCTTTTACCCTTATAAAGAAACAATACCTTCATTTTTCAAGATACCAGGCAAGGCTTTCCGCGAATTCTTCTTCAAGGCCGGACTTCCGTTCAATGCAGTCCCAGCCCCCGCTTCCCTTTGTAAAAAAGTATGGCGAGTTTTCAATGGTATATGTTCCAAAACAGACATACTGCGCCTCAAAAAGGTAAAATTCAGTGCCGTCATTCCCGATATCAAATGAAGCCTGCGGGGCGTTGAACGCATTGAAACATTTTTCAGCGAAATCAAGCAGTCCGTCAGGCAGCTCTCTCCGGTATTCAAGGAGCCCCTGTCCGCTGGCCCGGAAGTCGCCTTCCCGTATCTTCCTGAAAAGCACGTAATATTTGTTCCCGTAAACCAGGACCTTGTAATCATTTTTAAGCCCCGGGATAAATTCCTGGACAACAATCTTTTTTCTTTTCCACGACTCCCTGACATAATTCCTGTGTCTCAACTGCCTGGCAATGTCTCGTATTGCCGGCCGGATACTGGCTGTCCTCATTTTTTTGCGCGCTGTCTTTTCAGCTTCGCGGCGGTTTCGTGCCAGCGAGACGCCACGGCTCATAGAGCCGTCGGGGCTCTTGATGATAAGAGGGTATGGCATCTCACCGGCAGCCTCTCTGAACTCTTCATAGCTGCCGTACCACCATGACCTGACCTGCCTGAAGGGTGCATCAGTCCTGAAATGCCGCAACATCTCGAAAAAGACTTTGTTCTCATGTGCCCTTATAAGAGTCGGGGAGGGGCAGACACTGTATCCTGATGCCTCGAGAGCTACCGCGAGATCCTCCAGGTAACCCTTGTAATACAGGCCATGGTCCTGGTGAGATCCGAATATGATGACGCCGGATGACAGATCATGTTTCTCCAGCTCCTCCCGCACCGCACTGACAAACAGGGCTTCATATCCCCTTTCTCTCAAAAAGCCGGTCAGGAGCGCCTTGTCCATGCCGCCCCTGTAAGGATAGGCATAATACTTTGACCCGAAATAACCCTTGTAATCGGTAATAAAAAATATCTTTTTCATTTTCAGATCATATAGTCTATTACAAATGACCTGGGCATGTTTCTGCATGATAAGGCAACCTCTTCTGTGTAATCGCCGAACAGCGGACCCGAAGTCATCTGGAAAAAGTTTATCTCATTATTTGAATCATTGACCTCTATCAGGATCACCTCCTCCCTGTCGTTAACCGCAAAGTCAAGCCCGAGGAGTCGTGAGTAACGGTGTTTTGATGCTACCTCCACAGCGGTGCTGCAAATGTCCCTGATAAACGGCACGGCAGCGGTGGTGCTGAAGGTGACGTCTCCGGCGTTGTAATGCCGTGTTCCGCCCTTATCGATGCCGAAAGGCATTAACCTGCCTTCCGGGTCAACCCCGCATGCAATGCCTCCTGACGACTGGTTGTCTACCACCGACCCCGGCCTGCCAATCCTGAGTAACCGGTGAAGAACCACCACCTCCTCGTTGCCGGGCCGCCGGTATGTCAGGATACGCAGGGTATTGAGCGAGCTTTCATTGAAACGTGCAAAGTAAGGATGCTGCTTTATGTAACGCTGCATCACGAAATTGCCTCCATAAAGCCCAAAAAGCTGAGGAAGGCTTTTAACCCCGGGGAGAGGAGGATCTGTTACCAGGTCTGCCCCGGAGAATGAGATGACCCTTACACCCTTGCCTCCGCCGGAGTCAAGGGTGGGCTTGATGATGAACCTCTCTCCGCTCTGGCTTACGGGTAATGAAGAGTAATCTTCCGGCCTGCCGGCAGGCTCCATGCCCGGGGAATACAACACCCCATTCACGCATCTCAGGACAACCTCAGGCATCCTCACCCGCCCGCCGATGAACATACCGTAGCTGTTCTTGTCTGTCCAGGCCTTTGAAAAAAGCTTGTTGTTCAGACGAGGCTCTATCGCGGTATAGTAGATATCCTCAGGTATAAACCGGTGATCCTCCTTGCCTGATACACAGGTATAAACCTCCAGCCAGTCGTAATTGATCCTGCGGCCATAACCCCGCCACAGTAGCTTGTGATCCTTCCTCAGGACGCGGCCAGTCTTTGGAGCTGCTGCCTCCGCCATGACCCTTCTCCTGATCACTCTTATCTTACCGGCCAGCAGATGCCTGACCCTTACGGTATTTAAAAAAAACAGTAACCTCCTTAAGATATTCATCTCTCTGCGCTTATTTCTAATTTCCCAAGCAAATATCCGAGCGATATGACAAGATGTGCGGTGCCCGTTCTTTCCATGAGCAAAGACACATCTAAAGGTAAATCAAGGGCAGTCACTCTGCTGACATAGTCCTTCAGCAGTTGTGATGTTCCGGTTTTTACCCGTAAATCGATACCGGATCTTCCGGATTTGAACCTCTCACGTATCTTCCATTTAAGAAAAGCAGGCAGCAGGTTTTCATATGCTGAAGAGACCAGCTTCCGGGCCAGGGGCTCTCCACCGGTGAGATTATAGCCGTAATCCGTGGCATAGGAAGCCAGGCCCGGGTCAGCCCTCCTGATCATCGCGGCCTCAAACCCCTTCGAGTCTTTCAGGAACCTTACTACCTGATATGCTGCTGTTGACAGGTGAAAATCTGCAAAAGGAGTTAAAAACCATGAGTGCCTGTTCTCTCCATCCGTCCGTGCTCCTCTGTAGGCATGGATAATGATTTCATTTTGTATCCTTTTAAGATCACCTATACCTATCCAGGCTTTCCTGCCAGGGAATCCGAGGATAGTGTACATTTTTGTCCTGATCCGGTCAAGCAGCTCCTTTTCATCCTTTCTGCGCAGGAACGCTTTGCCGGCTACTTTTCTTACATATGAATATTTCAGCCAGGATCTGAACAGCCATGGCTTACAGCAGAGCCTGTCGTGATTCCTGTACTGTTCGCCGCCCACACCGCTGAACCCCAAACGCTTGTCTCCCAGAACCCGCATCCTGTATTCAAGGGTGTTGTACTCCTCCATCCAGTTGCTGTGCTGTCTTATTGCACCGTCACAGAACCTGCATGAACTGTCGATCACCCCCAGCAGGGTCTTATCGTCCATCTCAACCGGAGAAACAACTTCAGGAGAAACAAAGGGAATGTTTTCACCTTCGGCAATCTGCCTGGCGATCTTCAGCTCTTCTGAATCGGTATGCCTGTAATGACTGTGCACCTGTAAGTTGCTGAAGTGATTGCGCGCATGTGCAAGGATCAGCCTGCTGTCATAGCCTCCTGTCAGCCCTATGTCGACACCGGCAGTGCCGGCAAGCTCAGCGCATGAACTGAAGTAGTTGTCCAGCGCGCCGGACTGTTCCTCAATTGCACCCGACCTTGTCAGCGGCTGTTGCCGGGGGCCTGTGGCCCCGGGTGCAACAAACCCGATGTCAGGAAAAAGTCTATGTGAATCCGCCGAAAAGACAGTTATCTCATTCACCAGCGTTTCGGTGCCGACGATGGCTCCGGTGACAAGGTTTTCAATGGCTGCCGGCCTGTTAAGCGTAAGCTTCCCCTGAAGGCCCGCTGCCAGCAGGAACGAAGATGCCAGGTATGAGCCTTCCCGGTCGTGAAACGCTTTAACCAGTGATGTCCCGTCATTTAACAGCCTGATGCCTGACGGCATGATCAGGAAAATAAAGTAATGACCAAACAGCTTGCTGTCATCAAAACAACCTGTTGCATGGTCATGCAGAAGAAGGCGCAGGCTCGCCTCCGGCCCGCCGCCACGGTAAAAGAAGGTCCCGGTACCGTAGGCAGAACCATAATCATCCTGATAATGGCTGCAGTCGTCAGCAGTGGTCTTCCTGTTGAAATAAATGGTATAGACCCCTGTTTCAGCTACCCTGCAATCACTGTCAAAAAAATCCTTACGAACTTTTTCTATGAGCTCCCTCCGGAGATCTCTTTGTTTGTTTACCAGCAAGAACAGCTCCATGGCTTCTGTAAACGGCATTTGCCATACCTATGAATGCTCCCATCAAAAGGAAGTTCATGGTCCGGAAGGTCATGAGAGTGATACTTCCGTTGAATGACACAAACAGGGATATCATCCACATCGATAATGCCCCTGCCCGGTACTCGCTGAGCACCGGGATCCTTGGTATCTTAAGGATCAGGTGAAGCAACTGCCCGTATATTATCAGGTAAAGGATAAAACCGGTAAGGCCGGCTCCGTAAATAAGCTTGGCACTGTCGGAATGATACATCCTTCTGACAATTTTGCCGTCTTTGATATGCTCCGCAAAGATGTTGTTGCCCAAACCGAACAAAATTGTTGCCGGCTTGTCGAACTCCCTGACCTGCATCAGCATATCCAGGTTTTCCGTATACCTTGATTCTGTCTTGATAAACCCCTTTTCAAACCTTCCCTCTTCGGCTCTTGC
>QKGI01000150.1 GCA_003250475.1 Bacteroidota bacterium
CAGGGAGAAACGGTGACATTATTTAATGATATGTGTTTTATTGCACCGGCTGCCTTAATTGACCGGAATATTGAATGGACAGAGATAGACAATACCACTGTTGGGGCAAAGTTCACCAACGGCAACATTACTATCGGCGCAACACTGATTTTTAATGAAGATGGAGAGCTGAGAGATTTTATCAGCAATGACAGGTTTGAAACCACTGATGGTAAAACCTTCTTAAACTTTCCCTGGTCTACTCCTGTCACAGGATTTACCGATATCAACGGATACCGTCTTCCTTCAGGTGCAAGGCTTATATACAAACATCCTGATGAAGAACTGGTCTATGGTGATTTTAAACTTGAGAGCATAGAGTACAACTGCAGAGATTATAAATAACGTGTGGTGCATTATCCCTGCAAACCTGGCATGCTATACGGGCAAGGCTTCTACCTGGGCACCTGAAGTTCTTCAACTAAAAGAGATTGAAGAACCTGTCCCCGGTGATCATGACCACACCAACAGCGACGCCGGCATCATGAAATTAAGTTATAATGATCTATATATCTTATATTTATATAAGTTTATCCGGCATGATATTTGTGCTGATAAGATAGCCTGATTAATCTGCTATGAGAACACGTGACAACCTCCGCAAACCGCTCACCATCCTTTTAAGTTTATGTATTCTGATCCTCCCCTCCTGCCAGAAGGACGACTTTCCTGATCCGGATTCACTTCCAAAAGGGCTTACCGGGAGTTGGGTAGAGGTACATACTTTAGCTGATACTATTGTGTTTACCTCAAACTCTGATAATGGTTTTTTTATTCTTCAAAAGGGATTTGAAATCAGAAACGGTTACCTGCTTCCTGTTATAGGTAGCACCATTTATCTTTACGAGATATCTCCCGGCAGTATTAAGTTAAAGGATGGGACGTCCAGTAACTCGTATGAACCCTCCTACTATTTTCACCTTGATGAACAGGATCTTATTATCAGGATCGGGAAATTCTCAGACTATATTGATGTAAACAAATCTATCCTGACCTTCAGGAAGATAGAATAACCTGCTGCCGGTAATCCACGCTTAATCTCGATGCCACAGGCGCACTATCCTCACAGCGTCTCTAGACCACATTGGCGTCACTACTTAAGAATACTTACACTTCCAAAGTAACAAAAGAGCTTACCAGCGAGAAGAAATGTTACTATATTACCGGGTACAAAATTTACGATGCCTGGAAAGAAACTCTCCTTGAAACTCAATAGTTTCTGTTTAAACTTAAAGTGAACAAATGTTAAAGCATAAACCGCTCAGTGTTGAGAATTATATAGAACAACTGCCTGAAAATGCCAGGTTGAAGATCAATGAACTACGCTCAATATTGAAAAGTGTTGCTCCTGAAGCAAAAGAGGTAATAAAATGGGGTAAACCGGTATTTGAGTCATCTTCCATACTCTTTGCATACGCCGCTTTTGAGTCTCATTTGAGCTTCATACCAACAGGACCGGCGCTCAAGCCCTTTGAGAAAGAGCTTACAGGATTCATAACCAAACAAGATTCAGTACAGTTTCCTTATGACAGGCCTCTCCCCGTGAACCTTATCCGCAGAATAGCCGAATACAGAAAAGAGGATGCTGAAGCAAGAGGAGCAAAATGGAAGTATCAATGAGAATTCAGTTTACAGGCATAATAAAAAAAATAAACCTTACGAACAGCAAATCCAGCACTTAAAATATTCAGATGATTACCAGACATAATCTTGACAAATCATTCGGACCGACAGGAAGCTCTGCAGGTATCCTTCTTTTTATCGTAGGTCTGTTGACCATTTACTATTCAATTATCGGAGCAGTATTAATCATTCTTGGCGCTTTTGTCGGACTATCACGAACAACCACCAGGATCGATTCTGAGAATAAAAGAATAATGTTTTCAAATGATATTTTCGGATTCGTGAGGACCGGCAAATGGATTACTGTCGGGCCCGATATGAAAATCGGGGTAAAGGCTGTTTCGAAAGGCTGGAGAGCTCATAGCCTGAGTAACAGGGGACTGGACACTTTTGTCAATGATCACAGGGTGTTTCTATTAGGTCATGATAACAAAGTGATAATGCCCATACTGAAAACAAAGTCGGCAGAGGAGGCTAAACAGGAATCAGAAAAGATTGCCGGTCAACTGGGCATACACCTTCTGTAACAGAGGCTGACAGCAATACAGTACCCGCAGGGAGTCTGATTTACAAGCGGTTAGTTTGGTCACATTTACCAGAGTCAGGTTATTCTAAAAACCATCAACAACAATATTCGTGAGGCATTGTCAACATTATTAAAAGAATATCTACCTTTGTAGCGTCTAAAAACGTTGGATGTTTAAATTTAAGAAGGATCTTGTGAGATAGATAATCTTCGGTGCCCGGCACCGCGGATTAGCCCATAATCATGCTCAGGCATATTCATGCCGGAGCAATTCATTTTATTTATTATCAATATACGTTTCGGCACAACTGCATTTGTCTTTGGCCGTACGTTAAAGAACAAAATTTAAACATCATGAGTAACGAAATTAAATCAATTCACGAATTCGATATTAATTTAATCTGCGACTATTTTTCAGGGCTGGAAAGACAAGGTCCCGGTAGTCCCGGGATAACCATCAAAGCTTTGAGTTTTATTGATAATCTCACGGAGGATTCCCTCATAGCCGACCTTGGTTGCGGAACAGGGGGCCAGACAATGGTGCTGGCACAAAATGCTCCGGGGCAGATTACAGGCATCGACCTGTTTCCCAAGTTTATTGACCTTTTTAACGCAAATGCCGTAAAACTGAATCTTCAGGACCGGGTAAAGGGTATTGTCGGCTCAATGGACAACCTCCGTTTTGGCAATGAAGAGCTGGACTTAATCTGGTCAGAAGGTTCCATTTACAACATTGGGTTTGAGCGGGGACTGACCGAATGGCGCAGATTTCTGAAGAAAGGAGGCTTTGTCGCCGTCTCAGAAGCGTCGTGGTTCACACCCCAGCGTCCTGCTGAGATAGAGGATTTCTGGCTGGATGCCTATCCGGGCATCGATACAGTGCCTAACAAGATCGCTCAGCTGCAAAAAGCAGGGTACGTTCCTGTGGCAGCCTTCGTGCTGCCGGAAAAGTGCTGGACAGAAAATTTCTATGTACCACAGGTCAAGGTTCAGGAAGCGTTCCTGAAAAAGAATCCGGGGAATAGTAATGCTGCAGGTTTCATTTCAAATCAAAGGCATGAGACAGAGCTATACTATAAGTATAAGGAATTCTACGGTTATGCCTTCTACATCGGGAAAAAGGCCTGATAAGCATTTGAATAAGGATTGTCCTGAGAAGTCAGGACAATCCTTTAAACTATCATATCTCTAATAATTTCAATATCAGTCCATCAGCACTCCCATAAGAATCCTCAAGGTTTACCTGAAGCGCGGTAGCAGTTATCAGGATACGGTATCGAGGATCCCGAAAATGGGAGCTATGTTTAGCTGGGACAAATTGAGTATCTTGCGAGACGATACCAGGAAACATGAGAGCAGCCTTCCTCCCGGAAGGCTCTTCCAACGGTTTATAGTAATGTTTTTGTGAACTCAGATGATGACAGAATGCCGGATAACCCTCACGTCGGAAACGCAGGGCTACAGAGCATTTTAAAACGTAACACTTTGAATGTGCCCGGCGGGCACTCTGAAAACCGATCCCGGTCCGGGAGTAATTTAATGATCATGATCCAGCATAACCTTTATGAGTGCAATGATCCCAAATAATGACATCCTGCAGAAGCGGTATCCACCTTCGGAATCATGTAAATGCCGGACCTGCGTAAGCTTCTGTAAACGACCGGGATGGTGGACAGTGGAGGAGGCTTCCAGGGCTATTATTTCAGGATTGGCCGTCCGGATGATGCTTGAGGTATCGCCAGATCATCATTTCGGAGTCTTATCACCTGCCTTCAAAGGCAATGAGTGCAACTATGCTCTTCAAACGTATGCCAGAAACGGGTGTACCTTCCTGGCCGATGGACTCTGTGATTTATTCAATACGGGAAACCAGCCTCTTGAATGTCGTTTCTGTCATCACAATCGCCCTGGGCTGGGGAAAAAGTGTCACCTGGACATCGAAGCTGACTGGAATACAGAATACGGAAAGCGTCTGATTGTCAAATGGGGAAATATAACCGGATTCTGGTTGCGCCAGGACCTTGTGGTTGTGGAGAAATAGTTTAAACAAAAAGCGCAGTCCTGTTTCTAACCTGAAGCCACCTCTGAAACCACCGACAACTATGCCTCCTCCGAAGAAATCAGTACAGCTGGATAAATTTCTGCGAAGTATTGACAAACAGATAAGATCCAACCAGGGTAAGAACATCTTTATGAATACTCCTGAAGTCTTTCAGTTCACAAGAGAGACACTCAGGGCAATTGCTGATATCGATGAGTTAAATATTGATTCTGAAGAGATGCTTACAGATTACGCTACGGATAAGGCAATTGAGGAGTTTTGCAGGGTAAATCAATACTATTCGTTTAATTCTCAATCGAAGAAGGATCTGAGAAATATCTACTCCGAATTGTTTAAAGAAATCCGGGCCAGGAAAAGCTCTTCAGAAGATATCTCCGGAAGTCATTATGCAAGACTGAAGTTGTGGCTTAAAGCCAGTAATCCGTTTGCTGAAAAGATATATGCAAAAGCTGAAGAAGAAATACCTCCTGTTGCCTGCTCGGAATATACCCCGGAGCTGCAGATCAACATTCTGCATATTGATTTTGCTACTCTGGTCGAACCGGTCCTGGATGTTGGATGCGGTAGCCGTGGCTTATTTGTTAACTATCTCAGGGAAAGGGGTATTGAAGCTTATGGTATAGACCGGTTCAGGTTTTCTTCGCCCTGGTTTCAGACATACGACTGGCTTGAATATGATTACGGCATCGATAAATGGGGCACCGTGATAAGTCACCTGGGCTTCACGAACCATTTTTATCACCATAATTTGAGAGATGATGGAAACTACATCGGATATGGAAAAACATATATGGCCATTTTATTTTCTTTGAAAAAGGGAGGGTGTTTTCATTATGCGCCTGATTTACCATTTATTGAGCAATATCTTGATAACAAAAAATTTGCCCTGGAAAAACATGAGATTGCAGGTTATGATATCCTTGCTTCAATCATAAAGAGATTATATTGATGTTTTGCGACTTAATATCGAGGACAATTACGCGGTGTGAAGGTTTGCCCACCCGGACGCCGGTTACCATGTCGTCAGGTGTGGTAAAACAAGCGAGGGGGCTCATTCCCACTTTTCATATTAACCGTTAAATCCATTATGAAACAATTACTTCTGCATATTCAGACTTACAGTTAAATACCAAATTAAATGAAAGAGATGAACCCCGGACACATTAAGAAACCGTTTAATAAAAGAGCATTCATCGCAAATGGAATGTTTTTCTCAGGTATCCTTCTCCCCTTCTCGGGATATATGAACCACAAACTTCAGAGCGAAACAATTACCGGATCAAGACATTTCTGGATGGCTGTGCACGATATGGCCGCAATTCTGTTTACCATAAGTGTTATTATCCATATTTATTATAACTGGAATTCGCTCGTCAAATACATTAAAAAGTCACGGAACATTACCATTAGTAAAGAGGCTATTGCCGCTTTTTTTATTATTTTGATAATTGTCGGACTCTTCTCCACTCATGCTTTGCATTAGGGAGAGAAGCACATCAATTTACCTGTCAAGATAAAAGTGTTATGAGGCCACTCTTTAGTAATAGTCCTGGATATCTAATAATTGGAATACTATTGATTTGTTTTACCTGCGGAAGTTGTACCACAACCAATAAGATCTTCACAGAAGATGATATCGTCTATTCAGTAAAAAGATTTGAACTGAAGTACGACTTCAAGGACCGGGATCGCCGAACCCCGCTCCTTTTCTTTACCCAGGCAATAGTCAAAGAGGTTAACTCAAAGAACGAGGTATCATATAGTGCCTATGATGTCCTGTACTTTTCAAGTTCGGGCTTTAAACCTGACGACAAAGCGATACTTATCATTGATAATGAGGCCTTTCCAATGACTATCAGTAGAATGGAATCTGAATATGCCAGGACTATTACCGAAGACAAGTCGGATATCGCAACATCTGATTCCACAACCATCTCTGTCGTTACGGGCTATTCTGAAAACAACAGAAAAATATTCAGGTTCAGCTACCGTATACCTGATTCTGCCATGATGAAGATCAAGGATGCCGAGGAATTGTATATCCGCTATTATTCCGGCCCCAGCATGATCACTGTAAAACCAAAGAAAAAAAGCCTGAAACGGATCAGGCAGTTAATTGATATCATTTAAATGCCACGAATGACGGAAAACCTGGTGCCAGTCACCCGGTGTTGCATATGTGCCAGGCAAATGGAGCATGCATCTATGGCTTTTACACTCAAAAGACTGTATATTTAGGAGTCAAAAGAACAATTATGGGTGATAATAAGAAGCTCAGCCTGGCAGAGGTAATATCCATGGCGGTGGGCACTATGATAGGTGCCAGTATCTTTTCAATCTTTGGACTGGGAGCAAAGATTGCAGGAAAGGATTTGCCTGAGGCTTTTGTCCTTTCAGGTATTTACGCACTAGCGGTTGCCTATTCATATGCCATTCTCGGGAGAAAGATAATCTCCAACGCAGGGCCTATTGCTTTTATATTAAAAGGACTGGGAGACAATATTGTAACAGGGGCCCTGAGCATCCTTATGTGGTTAACTTATGTCGTTTCCATTTCTCTTTTTGTGAAAGGTTTTGCAGGCTACCTTCTCCCGTTCATCCACCTGCCGTCGACAGCACTCAACACAGGGATAGTAGAAGTGGCCGTAATTATTTTCTTCATAGCACTGAATTTTTTCGGCAGTAAAGCCGTGGGAAAAGCCGAGTCATATATAGTATTGATAAAACTTTCCATCTTACTGGTGTTCATAGTGGGCGGATTTATGACGATCGACCGGGGAATGATAAAACCTGGCTTTGATGCCGGTCAGACCGCAGGTCTTTTTAACGCATCCGTCATCTTTTTTCTTTCCTATATGGGGTTCGGACTTATTACAAATGCATCTGAAAACATCCGTAACCCGTCAAAGAATGTTCCTCTGGCGATAATAATCAGCATACTGATAGTGATGATTTTTTATATCTCCATTTCAGTTGTTACTATTGGCAATCTATCCATACCGGCCATTGTTAAAGCACAGGAAAATGCCCTGGCAATTGCAGCAAAACCATTCCTGGGGAATTTCGGGTTTGTCCTTATCACCGTTGGAGCGTTGTTCTCGATCTCCTCGGCATTAAATGCAACAATCTTTGGAGGAGCCAATATAGCCTATTCCCTGGCAAAAGACGGGGAACTGCCTGAGGTTTTTGAGAGGAAGGTATGGTTCAAATCAACTGAAGGCTTGTATATTACAGCAGGTCTGGGTCTCCTGATCGCTTTGTTGTTTGATATTGGGGCCATCGCCTCCATCGTTAGTACAGTATTTACCGTCGTATATATTTTTGTCCTGATCGCCCACCTTAGATTGCACAAAAAGTACGGGGGAAATAAAATACTGATACTGATTAACCTGGTTGTTCTTCTGGCAGTATTTACGGCACTGATGATTTATCAGTGGCATGAGCATAAAAGTGCATTCTATGCCAGTCTTATCACTTTCACCGGTGCGCTGGCGGTTGAATATCTCTACAGAAAATTTGTTAACAGAAAAATTACCGGGAACAGTTCAAGCGAATGAATCACTACATGGAAGAAACGAATCATCATTAACCCTCTGCCCGGAGATCTATGCATATCAATACCTTCCGGAGGGGCATCTGCAGGATGAGCCTCACCATGAAAATGGAAGAACACTTACGAATGTCAATGAAGCAATAAAATGAAGGATCTTGAAAAAAAGTATTTTAAAGATGAAGCCACCTTCAGAAAATGGATTGAGGACAATCATAACATAAGCACCGGAATATGGCTTCTTTTCTATAAGAAACATACCGGGAAAGAATGCATATCATATAGTGATGCCCTGGATACTGCATTATGCTTTGGGTGGATAGACAGCCTCATAAAAAAGATTGACGAGTCGACATATGCCAGGAAGTTCACTCCCCGGACCAATACATCCAAATGGTCAGAGGTCAATAAGAAACGGATAGCAGAGCTGATAAAAAATGGCAAAATGACTGAAACAGGATTGCTTAAAATAGACAGCTATCTGAAAAAGGGGGAAGTGACCTGGGCGGAATCCGGTCCTGAAAGTAAGGAAAGTAAGCGCATTGAATGCCCGGCTTTCATCATTAGTGAGTTTTCCGAGAATGAGCCGGCATTATCCAACTTTAATGCCCTCGCCCCTACTTATCAACGTCACTATATTCTCTGGATCACCAGCGCAAAGAGAGAGGCTACACTGAAAAACAGGATCAGCGAAGCAATCGGATTGCTTAAGGAAAACAGGAAGCTTGGAATGAAATAGTCATTGTTACTTTATGGGAACGAACAGCCGGATTTCTTCCGGCTGTTGTTATTTTATCCCGGGAAACCTGCCGTGCAGCCACCCCAATCCATCTTTCTGCGTATATTATTACCGGGTGCTGCAGATTGCCTTGTCAGCGGAACAGATTGCAGGACTGGGCACGCCAGAACGGATACAAAACCAACAGGGCCCAGGGAGCTCCGGGACTTCTGAAACATCATTGACTGCTGGAATGTGCCATACCCTGGTTTTTAAACTCTTTACTTCCTCAGTTGTTAATAGTAGAAACTTATCCCGGGGCAAACCCGCATAATTCACCTGTTTGTGCCTTAACTGACCCGGACACCGTATTGTGCAGGCTAACAGACTGGAGAATTATTGAAATTATGACATCGATATGAAAAGAGAATTAACTCCTGTCCAACGGGAAGAATTACTAAGAGCTCTTCGAGCCAGGTTTGAGGCCAACATGGCCCGCCACCCAGGCCTTGAATGGGCCGGAGTAAGTACAAGGCTGGAAGCCAATGCCGGCAAACTGTGGTCTCTCAATGAGATGGAAAGGACGGGAGGCGAGCCGGATGTTACCGGTATGGACGGGAAAACAGGTGAGTATCTCTTTTACGATTGTTCAGCAGAAAGTCCTGCCGGCCGCAGAAGTCTCTGTTACGACCTGGAAGGGCAGGAATCAAGAAAAGAAAACAGACCGGAGAATAATGTGACAGACATGGCAGCTGCCATGGGCATTGAGGTCCTTACCGAGGAGCAATACCGCGACCTGCAGAAGCTCGGTAATGTCGACCTGAAAACATCAAGCTGGATACATACTCCTGCGGAGATCAGAAAGCTCGGAGGAGCCCTTTTTGCTGATTTCCGGTACGGCAAGGTCTTCATTTATCATAACAGTGCTCCTTCTTATTACAGTGCCCGGGGGTTTCGGGGTACATTACGGGTTTGACAATCTTCTTTGTGTTTTTTTTCATTTCTTTAGCTTTGCTTCATTTTCCAAACCCGGGGTGATCCCGGGTTTTGCCTTTTATGGTAATGAAATGTATCAGTGCCGTCCCCGGGAACCGATAATTATTGGCACAAAGATTGTTGCAGAAAAGTGAATCAATGCATGTTTATGAAGATCTCCGTGCACAGTAAAATCAGTGCCCTGTCGGCAGTAATGATTGCCGTAATGATAACAGGTTGTGAGAAGATCCAGCCGGGGGAGCCGTTTAGCTGCAAGATCGGAACAAACTATCTCTTTGACCACAATGTCGTGTTTTCAATAGACAGCATATCAGACTACCGGTGCCCGAAAGATCTTATTTGCATCTGGGGTGGCGATGTTGATCTTTATTTTGATATTAAAATCAACCTCGTCAGGACGGATACAATGATCCAGCTCTACAGAAACAATCCCATTGAAGCAGGAAACTATACCTGGCAGGTCCTAGATGTAGATCCTTTGCCCAGTGCGTATCAAAGAACCGATCCGGAAGACTATAGAATAAAAATCCTAATTCAGAGAAATTAACTTTTCCTGGCCCCTCCCGGTAGTTTGCGCTGGTGAATAAAACCCATATATTGCATTCTTTATGACTCACCGGCAGCTCTGCGAAAGGTATTACCCGGGAAGCAGATAGCCATATCAATGGCCGGATACCGCTAAGTGAAAGCAAATAGGTGTAAAATGGAACAAACATATTCATCTGATACCGAGTACAGAGGAAGAAATTTTAAGATGAACCCTCTGGCAAAAGGCGAATTTGAGGATTGCCTGTTTCTGGACTGTGATTTTTCAGAATGTAATCTTTCTGATTTTGTATTCACAGACTGTGAGTTTAAATTCTGCAATCTGAGTCTTGTGAAACTGACAAAGACGACCTTCAGGGATGTCATCTTCAGGAATTGTAAAATGCTTGGGCTGCACTTCGAAGACTGCAATGAATTCGGTCTGTCATTTCAGTTTAATGACTGCATCCTGGATCATTCATCGTTTTATAAGACAAAAATCATCAAGACTGTCCTGAGAGACACAAGATTACATGAAGCAGACTTCTCCGAATGTGACTTAACAGGATCTGCGTTCATTAACTGCGACCTCCGGGGTGCTGTATTTGACCATACTAACCTGGAAAAAGTCGATTTTCTCACTTCATTCAACTATACTATGGATCCGGAAAAAAACAAGCTTAAAAAGACCAGATTCTCATCAGGCGGTCTTTCAGGTTTATTAAATAAATTTGATATTATAATTGACTGAAAGGATCACAAATTGAGCGGATGGCTATTCAGGGCAACTCTCATTATCATAGCGACCGTCAGCAGTCATATTAAAGGTGTTTACCCATTAATTGCCGGAGTAAAACCAGGATATAAATAAATCATCCACTCGCTCATTCCGGTTTGTTATCTTATTCAAAACCATTAACAAAATGACCCTATGAACCACGTCAGGCAGGACCACGAACCTCCGGAAGCAACCAGCACCTGGGGCTGGAAATTTCACCATATAGGTATTCCCACCGGGGAGATTATGCCGGGTGAAACCTATCTCCCGCAATATAAGTTTTATGTTTCAGGTTTTGGAACGAGCCCGTTCGGTATTGAATGGATGAGGTTTGAGGAGGGCTCTCCTGTTTTACCGTTGATCAGGACAGTGCCTCATATTGCCTTTGAGGTCAATGATCTTGATGCGGAGCTTTTAAAACATGACTTCACGATTATCACCCCGCCAGATAGTCCGGCTGACGGTGTCAGGGTAGCTATGATTGAACACAACGGGGCACCTGTGGAACTAATAGAATTCAGGGATCAGGCTCCTGGGTCAAAATAGCTGACAGAGGAGAGGGTGATGTTTTACAGCTATCTCTCACAACCGGTCAACGAATGCAGTTACCTGTCAGATGCCGGGAGACGCAGGCGGAAAATATCCCTGAGAACAGCTCCTTAGATGTGAACTATAAAGGGTATATTAGCAAAAACAAAACCGACAATGAATCACATTATCAGGGAGGCTGTCGAGGATGATTTCCCGGCTATACTTGAACTTATCAGGGAGCTGGCCGAGTATGAAAAATCACCTGGCGAGGTTACAAACACTGTTGAGCGCATGAGAGAGGAGAAGGATCTTTTCAGATGCCTGGTGGCTGAAACCACAGAAAAAGAGATAGTCGGAATGGCACTCTATTTTTTTGCCTATTTCACGTGGGTAGGAAAATCACTTTATCTGGAAGACATTATAGTCAGGCAGGCTTACAGGCAGCAAAAGATCGGCACCGAGCTGCTTGGCAGGGTCATGCAGGTAGCCGGAGAGGAGAACTGCAGGAGAGTGCGCTGGCAGGTGCTCGACTGGAATGAACCGGCAATAGCTTTCTACAGGAAATGCGGAGCTGATATAAACAACGAGTGGCTGAACTGCACCTTTGACGAAGCGGGCATTGCCGGTTATGGCAAATAAGCCTGTGAATCCCATAAACCATTATACATTATACAAAATGAAAAAAACAACCCTCTTTACCGCGCTAATGCTACTCATCCCTGTCCTGCCAGTTCTACTGTCGTTCACAGAACCACAGGATGGCAGGAAACACAACCCTGCAGGGGGTGACAAAACTGACCTCAGGCAAACCGGCATGCAGTGGAAACTGGTCTGGAATGATGAGTTTGATGGTACCAGCCTTGACACCTCAAAATGGAACGTGCTTATCAGGGAGCAGAGCAAGCATCATGAACTGCAGTATTACATTCCGGAGGAGGTATTTGTTGAGGACGGGCTTCTGAGGATAAGAAGCAGCAGGAGACAGTATGGTTCGCAGGAATACACCAGCGGAAGGCTTGACACGAGGAATAAATGTGCACCGGTGTACGGACGTTTTGAGATACGTGCGAAGCTGCCCGGAGGCCAGGGGATGTGGCCTGCCCACTGGCTCTACCCGCAGAACCGTAACTGGCAGATGGAATATATCATGGCAGAGGCTGTTGCCAACGGTAAGGAAACAATGATACCCGAGGAACGGCCATGGTATTCAGAGATAGACATTATGGAGTTCCTGGGCCATCAGAAGGGCATACTCTACGGTACACTCCACTATTACTCCTTTGATGGCCAGAAAAAAACCAGCTCGGGCACATGGCGCAGTGAAACCGATTATACGGCTGACTTTCATGTTTATGTCCTGGAGTGGGAACCGGATTCGATGAGGTGGTACATCGACGGCCAGCTTATACACGCAACGACAGACGGCATCCCTCACACTCCGCACTATCTTATTCTTAACACAGCCATTGGCGGTAGCTGGCCCGGCAATCCGGACTCAACCACAGTCTTCCCTCAATACCACGATATTGACTATGTAAGGATTTACAAACGGGCAGACAAATAAAATATGGGCTTCTGGCAGCATCAATCCCGGGTTAAATTACCCGGGATTTTTATTAACTTGTAAACCTCAATAACGGGCACATGTTCTCCGGCAGAGCACCGGTTTACAGGCAATTACGGCACGTACAGGGCGATGAGAAGAAGACATCCATATAACGATCAGGTCCATTCATACCTCGCGTTGCGAAAGACGGTAGGATGGATTGGCATACTTCTCCCCTTTGTACTGGTGTTGGGCCATGTCACTGTCTTCGGTGGCAAAGCACCGCTGAGGAACATCAGTGTATATTATTATACCGGCATGCGTGACATATTTGTCGGCGCTATCTGTGCCATCGCCCTGTTTCTGTTTTTCTACAAAGGTTATGACAGGTGGGATAATATAGCAGGCAATTTTGCAGGGGTCTTCGCACTCGGGATCGCTTTCTTCCCCACGGTAAAAGAAGGCCCCAATGACTGGGTCGCAACGGTTCATTATTATTCGGCCGCATGTTTCTTCATCACACTGGCCCTCTTTTCACTTTTTCTGTTCACCCGGGGCGAGGCCAGACCATCAGTGATGAAGAAGCGCAGGAACCTGATCTACAGGATCTGTGGGATCATCATGCTGATATCCATGGCAGCCGTTGAAACCTTCTTTCTCTTCTTATATAAAGACTATGAAAACTCAAGGTTTGTACTGATTGCCGAAACCGTTACCCTTATTGCCTTTGGCGTATCGTGGCTTACCAAAGGAGGAACATTATATCCGGATAAAATCAAAATCAATCATACAATGGAAAAGGAAGACAATCTTATCAAAGTATTTACCGGTCCCGAACCGACAGCCCTACTGCTCATGAACAGGCTTAAGGAGACAGGCATCGAATCGCTGATTAAAAACGACTCACCCCTGGGTTACCTGGGAGCAGTGCCTGCCGTCATAGACCTGTACATCTTTAAGGAGGACCTGGAGAAAGCTACTCCTCTCATCAACGAGATGAAGGAGCAGAACGCTCCTGAAGAGTAAACCTACCGCAATAAAATAACATATGAAAATACTACAGTTAAGCCTTACGGTGGTTGCCATGGCGGTGATAACCGTAGCATGCAATGACGCAAAAGAACCGGCAGATATGATAATCACAAATGCAAAGATCTGGACAGGCAATAAGAATCAACCATTAGCCGAAGCGATGGCTGTGACAGGAGACACTATATCAGCTATTGGCAGTCGCAGCCAGGTGTTTAAGTTTAAAGGTGAAGACAGTAAAGTCATAGACCTGGGAGGCAGGTTTGTCACTCCCGGGTTCATTGATTCTCATGTACATTTTCTCCAGGGAGGATCCAACCTGGCCTCCGTGCAGCTCAGAGACGCATCAACGCCGGAGGAGTTCATTAGCCGGCTGAAGGTATTTGCCTCAGGACTAAAACCCGGTGCCTGGATCCTGGGTGGCGACTGGGACGGCAAGGGCTGGGAGAGCCTTCCCGGGAAAGAGTGGATTGACTCGGTGACACCTGACAACCCGGTCTTTGTCTCGCGCCTGGATGGTCATATGGCCCTGGCTAACACGCTGGCCCTGAAGCTCGCCAAACTTGACGGAAAAGTAAAGGATGTTGAGGGTGGAACCATAGGCCGTGACAGTGATGGTAACCTCACAGGAATATTCAAGGACAATGCCATGGATCTGGTATACAACAGCATACCTCCGGCATCGAAGGAGCAGGTGGAGACGGCATTGCTTGCCGCTATGGATTATTTTGCTGCCAACGGCGTTACATCAGTGCACGCAGTTGATGCAGGCAGCTATGCCGACGCCATTAAAGAGATATACAATCACGGGCAGCTCATCACCAGGGTCTACGTCATGTATACCATCAGCAGCTGGAAAGCGCTGAAAGAGCTGACAGAACGTGAGGGCCAAGGCGATAAGTGGATCAGGACAGGAGGCGTAAAGGGTTTCGTTGACGGATCACTGGGGTCACATACGGCAGCATTCATTGAACCATATACTGACCTGGTAACTGACTCCGGACTGTTTGTAAACAGTGAGGAGGATCTCTACACATGGACCTTGAATGCTGACCAGTCGGGTGAGCAGGTTGTGATTCATGCCATTGGTGACAGAGCAATCAACTTCCTTCTCGATACCTATGATAAGGTTGCCACGGAGAACGGGGAGCGCGACAGGCGCTTCAGGATTGAACATTCACAACATATAGCGCCGGGAGACATAGAGAGATATGCCAGGCTCAATGTTATTGCCAGCATGCAGCCTTACCATACGATTGATGACGGCAGATGGGCTGAGCCTTACATAGGACCGGAGCGAATGAAAACGACATATGCCTTCAGGTCACTCCTCGATGCCGGCGCCAGGCTGGCATTCGGCAGCGACTGGCCTGTGGCTCCTGCAACACCCCTCGAAGGCATTTATGCAGCCGTCACGCGCCGTACGCTTGATGACAAGAATCCCGACGGATGGATACCTGAACAGAAGATAACGGTGGAAGAAGCCCTGAGAGCGTATACAGGCGATGCAGCATATGCCTCCTTTGAAGAAGGAATCAAAGGCACCCTTGAGCCTGGCAAACTGGCTGACTTTGTGGTGCTCGACCATGATATTACAAAGGTTGATCCTGTGGAGATACGTGACATCAAGGTAGTCCAGACTTATGTCGGAGGCAAAAAAGTGTTTGACCTCGGAAGCAACAATTAAAACCATATCGTGAAACGTAGTTTAGTCTTTTACAGGGCACTCGGCCTGTTCATACTGACCATTTCGGCATTAACATCTTTAAACACTGAAGCTCAGATGAAAAGAGCAAGAGATTACGGTATAGAGATTGGCATACTTCATCCCGGCATACACAACGCCATCACCGATGTTCCGGGGGTGAAAGTGGGTCACGTGACAATAACCGAAGGTGATTCGATAAATACCGGCGTTACGGCGATACTGCCTCACGCGGGTAATATTTTCCAGGAAAAGGTGCCGGCAGCAATGTACATTGGCAACGGGTTCGGAAAGCTTACCGGTTACCCGCAGGTAGAGGAGCTGGGTAACATAGAGACCCCTGTCATACTCACAAACACCCTGAGTGTTCCAACAGCCGCGGACGCCCTCATTGATTACACCTTCTCATTCAGGGAGAATGTCAATGTATGGAGCGTCAACCCGGTCGTGGGCGAGACAAATGACGGCATGCTTAATAACATCAGAAAAAGAGCAGTCACAAAAGAACATGTGCTGCAGGCGATTCATGATGCAGATACGGGCATGGTTACAGAGGGAAATACAGGTGCCGGAACAGGAACAGTCTGTTTTGGGTTCAAGGGAGGAATAGGAACAGCATCAAGAGTACTTCCCGGATCCGAGGGTGGCTATACGGTCGGCGTGCTGGTCCAGACCAACTTCGGAGGCATCCTCGAGATCAACGGTGTTCCCGTAGGCAGGGAGCTGGGTAAGTATAAATTCAGCAATATCGAAGACAAATATAGGGAAGACGGCTCATGCATGATAGTCATTATGACCAACGCACCTCTTAGCCCGGGTAGCCTGAAAAGACTGGCTAAAAGGTCTATCCTGGGGATGGCAAAAACGGGGGGAACAGCATCCAACAGCAGTGGTGATTTTGCCATTGCCGTCTCCACAGCTGAAGAACTGAGAATACCTTACTCCTCAAAGTCGAAGCTCCAGGAGGCAACTGTTCTGAGAAACGACGAGCTTGATATGTTGTTTGAAGCTGTCATCGAGGCAACGGAAGAGGCCATCATCAATTCGTTATTTGCAGCTGAGACAAAAACAGGAAGATTTAAAGTCAGGATCGAATCCCTGCCGGTTGAAAAGACACTGGATATCATGCGGAGATACGGCAGGATAAAATAGACCGGGTATGGCAGCCGGCGGATGATAAAATGCTTTATTACAGGTTAAACCCCTACCCGGGCCACCAATCAGTCAGGTACCCGGCAAATGCCGTTCGTCTGACTAATTATGGCTATTATCAGACTATTAATCACCAGAAAAGAAAACCGATATGAAGGTCCTGCCAATCTTATTAATACTTATTCTCTCGATGAGCGCATGTGTGACAAACAAACAGACCGATAGGCTGACAGAGGAGCTTGACAGCCTTCTTTCTGCTACCACCGGGCAGGATGAACCGGGAGCCTCAGTAATGATCATGAAGGGCGATAATACCGTATTCCTGAAGAACTATGGCCTGGCTGATATGGTAACA
>QKGI01000165.1 GCA_003250475.1 Bacteroidota bacterium
ATATCCTTATTCCTTCGTTGTTTGCTTCTGTGGCTCCGCCGATGGCAGATAATCTTTCCGGTATTGTCAGGAAATATTCCGGGAGCTGCTTCTGTTCCACCAGCCACTTAACCGGGGAGCCGGTGTCCTTTCCCGCCATGGCCGCCGCTATCGCATCTGCGGCTCTCTCTATCGATTTGTACCCCGTGCACCGGCATATGTTACCGCTGACGGAGCCGATGGCCGACTCCCTGGTGGTCACCTGCGGCGTCAGGCTCTCTCCTGTAAGCGACATTACTATCCCGGGAGTGCAGAAGCCGCACTGGATGGCACCCTGTTCCACCATTGCATGTTGTACGTGTGTCAGGTGCCCGGTGTTAAGTCCTTCTATGGTAACGATGTGCCTGCCATGTGCATTGCCAAGCGGCATCAGGCATGATACGGCGCTCCGGTAGGTGACACTGCCGTCCTCCGGCGTGCCCACCAGCACGGTACATGCACCGCAGTCGCCCTCACGGCACCCGGCCTTGGTGCCGGTGAGTCCCATCTCATACCTGATGAAATCGAGCAGAGATGAACCTGTGGGCCTGCCTGTGCTGACCTGCTCGTTGTTCAGAATGAATGTTACCATACACAAATATAATTCAATCGGGATTTATTATAACTTTGGTTTCCTCATAATAACAGCTTACCATGAAAAACATATACCAGAGAATAAACGAACTCTCGGAGAGATACAGTGATTACACTGCCGGCAACCTGTCGAAGCTCGTCAGGATCAAATCGTTAACCGCCAATGAAAAGGAGGTGCAGCTGGAGCTGAAGCGCCAGATGGAGGAGGCGGGCTTTGACGAAGTGAGGATTGACGGCCTGGGGAATGTGATAGGACGCATCGGCCACGGAAAGAGGGTACTCGCCATCGACGGGCACATGGACACCGTAGACCTCGGCGCAGCACGCAACTGGAGCTTCGATCCTCTCGGGGGAGAGATACGCGACGGATTCGTCCATGGCCGCGGCTCGGTAGATCAGAAGGGAGGACCGGCTTCGTTTGTCACGGCGGGACGCATACTGAAAGAGCTCGGCTTTGACGCCGACGTCACAATCCTTTTCACAGGCAGCGTGATGGAGGAGGATTGTGACGGGTTGTGCTGGAAATACATTGTCGAGGAGGACGGCATAAAGCCTGATATGGTTATCATCACCGAGCCGACGAACCTTAACCTGTATCGTGGCCAGAGAGGCAGGATGGAGATGCAGGTTCACTTCTACGGCAGATCGTCGCACGGCTCCGCTCCCGAGCGCGGTATCAATGCCATCTATATGGCGTCACAGGCTGCCCTCGCCATCGAGAAGCTGAACGGGAGGCTTGCCACCGACGAGTTCCTTGGGAAAGGAAGCATCACTGTCACCGAGGTGATATCACAGAGCCCCTCGCTCTGCGCCGTATCTGACTATGCACGACTGCATCTCGACAGGAGGCTGACGGCAGGAGAGACAAGAGAGAGCGCCGTGGCTGAGATAGAGGAGATCATCAGGGGGATGAATGCAAAGGTGGAGCTCCTCACATACTCTGAGAAGGCTTACACAGGACTCGAGTATGGGATGGACAAGTATTACCCGACATGGAAGATGGATGAAGAGCACGAATCGGTACAGAAGGGGATCAGGACCTTCACGGAGCTCTTTGGCCGCAAGCCGATGGTGGATAAGTGGACTTTCTCAACCAACGGCATCATGACATGCGGGACATACGGCATACCGACCATCGGCTTCGGTCCCGGGAACGAGGTGCTGGCTCATGCACCGGACGAAAAGGTGCCGGTGAGCGACCTTGTGGCGGCAGCAGCCTTCTATGCCGCTTTCGCGTGGACTTTTGCCGAATGATATGATATAAAAGACACAAGACATTTACCCGGTATGATACAAGAGGAACGTTACAGCAGCCTGGAAAAGAAGATTGCAGGCCTGAAGAGACTGAAACCACGTTTGCACGGGCATGATTTCCTGCTTACCTGGGAGAAAAGCGATGATGACCTCATGACTGTGCTTGAGGTGGCCGGTGTGCTGAGGGAGATGCGTGCGGCAAATATCTCACCGAGGGTGTTTGACTCGGGCCTGGCAATATCCAACTTTCGCGATAACTCAACGAGGACACGCTTCTCGTTTGCCTCGGCAAGCAACCTGCTGGGACTGGCGGTGCAGGACCTTGACGAGGAGAAGTCGCAGATAGCCCATGGCGAGACGGTACGCGAGACGGCCAACATGATCTCGTTCATGTCAGATTTCATCGGCATACGTGACGATATGTTCCTGGGCGAGGGTAACAGGTATATGCGCGAGGTAGGCGATGCCCTCGACGAGGGTTTTGATAAAGGGGTTCTCCCGGTGCGGCCAGGGATAGTCAACCTGCAGTGCGATATGGACCACCCGACACAGTCGATGGCCGACCTCATGCACCTGCTGTCAGTATATGGTTCACCAGGGGCGCTGAAGGGCAAGAAGCTGGTGATGAGCTGGGCCTATTCACCCAGCTACGGCAAACCGCTGTCGGTGCCGCAGGGAATAATAGCCCTGATGTCACGCTTCGGGATGAACATCGAGCTGGCATACCCAGAGGGTTACAGCCTCATACCTGAGATTGTGGAGATGGCAGGCAGGAACGCCGCGGAGAGCGGAGGCTCTTTCTGTGTCAGTCATTCGATGGAAGAGTCGATGAAGGATGCAGATATCGTATATCCGAAGAGCTGGGCACCGTTCCATATCATGCAGCAGAGGACGGAGCTGCTGAAGAAGGCTGACAGGCAGGGACTGAAGGAGCTGGAGCAGGTATGCCTTGCCAACAATGCAAAGTTCCGGGACTGGGAATTTGACGATGAGAAACTGAAGCTGACGAAGGATGGCAGCGCCCTCTATATGCACTGCCTTCCTGCCGACATAAGCGGCGTGTCATGCGAAAGAGGGGAGGTGAGCGCTGATGCTTTCGAACAGTACAGGATTGAGACCTACAGGGAGGCAGGGTTCAAGCCCTATATCATCGCTGCCATGATGCTCACCAACAGGTTTGAGGACCCCGGGGCTATCCTTGAGGATATCATGAGACGTGACCACAGGCGGGTGGGTATCAGTTAGCAGTCCTTCGCAATAGACTGCCCGTAGTGATTTTTTCTGCCATTGCGCCGTTTTTCACCACAATCTCACCTCCTCTGATGAGGTATTCCATGCGTCCCTTGACAGGGAGTCCATCGTAGATGTCAATGTCACAGTTCATGTGATGCGTTAATGACGAGATGATGCTCTCCGGTTGCGGGTTCCATATCACTATATCGGCATCGGAGCCTGTGGCTATCTCTCCCTTTCGCGGATATAACCCGAATAATTTTGCGGGCCCGCTAGTAAAAATATTGACCAGTTGGTTAAGATTTAACCTTTTGGTTAATAATCCATAGGTATATAGGAGGGAGAGCCGGTGTTCGACACCGCCCGCTCCGCCCGGTATCTTCCTGAAATCATGGACTCCGGCGCTTTTCTGCCGGCTGGTGAACGGGCAGTGGTCGGTGCCCACGGTGCCCAGTGTTCCGTCGGCGAGAGCTTCCCATAGTGCATCATTATCGGCGGCACTCCTGAGAGGGGGGCTCATGACAAACGGGGCTGTCTGTTCAAAGGAGCCTTCGTATTTTCCTTCGTCAAGGAGCAGGTACTGGGGGCAGGTCTCACCATAGACAGGCTGTCCCTTGCTGTGAGCTTCGCGGATATGGTGCAGCGACTCTGCCGAAGAGACATGAACTATATAGAGAGGGCAGCCGGCTTCTGCCGCGAGGGTTATCGCCTTTTTGACGGCGGCAGCCTCCAGGCGGGCAGGCCTCGAGAGCGCATGGTAGAGAGGTGCGGTATGATGGCTGTTGTAATAATTGTCTCGCAGCCTTTCAATCTCATCACCCTCCTCGCAGTGTATCGTCACCATCCCTCCGGCCTGCCCGACGCTACTCATCACCCTGAGCAGGTCTCCATCGTCAAGGCCTATGGTCTTTTTATATGCCATATAGACCTTGAAGGAGGTAAATCCCATCCTGATGCACTCCCTGATCTCACCCGGGGATGTTTTCCTCCAGTCGACCGGGCTGACATGAAAGGAGTAGTCTGCCAGGCTGCTCTCTGCTTCCCTCATCCTCTTTTCAACTGCCTGCGGGAGTGGCTCTCCCCTGTCAGGGGTGACAAAATCGATGATGGTGGTGGTTCCGCCCGCGAGGGCTGCCCTGCTGCCGGAGAGGAAATCGTCAGATGAGTACCCGGCAGGTGTGGGCAGGTGCATATGAACATGAGGATCGACCCCGCCGGGCAGGATATACATGCCCCGTGCATCGATCACACTGGCACCATCGCCGCCATCGCCGGCAGGCAGGTCGTGTCCCGTGGCGGTTATCCTGCCACCTTCGATGAGGATATCCTCTTCGCAGGTTCCTGATGCCCTTACAACGGTGCCGTTTTTTATCAATGTCAGCATGGTGCCGCCATATTCAATTGCTACTGTAAAGTAATGAAAATAATCTGACCGCCGGAGTTCCTGCCTGATAACTGTGAACCTGACTGCATCGAAATCATCCCGTGCTTCACAGGCAAATATTTTTCAGCAGTAATA
>QKGI01000117.1 GCA_003250475.1 Bacteroidota bacterium
CACGACCGCACGACCGCATGACCGCATGACCGCATGACTGCAAGACTGCACAACCGCAAGACGGAGCGCAGCGACAGACTCCGGACCTTCAGACCTAAGACCTTCAGACCTTCCGACTTGTTATCCGTATTTCTTTTCTTATATTTGATATAAAGCTTAACCCCAGTTCTGTTCCATAAAACCATCAGCCGTGAAGAAAATATCCTATCTCCTGAACATTATCCTGTTCCTCTATTTAGCAACCAACTTTACCTCCTGTTTTCTCATCGACTCCGACGATCCGTGCGAGAGTACGATCATGCCGGAGATTTCCGCAGGCATCAAGGCTACAATACATGTGCTGGACAAAGACAAGAACCCCATCCCCAACCAGCAGGTGAACCTTTACCTGTACAAAGAACCGTGTGGCGCCGAGGCCAAGGGAGAGTTTGATTTCAGCGGCCTGACAAACGCACTGGGAATTAGGGAAACCACTGTTGCATATTATAACCTGAGAAATGAAAAGGACAAGGTATGGGTCGATGCCCATGCCGTCAACCTTGGGAACGGCTCTGCCACGGCGGATTCGGAATATGTTACCTACCTCTACAATGACTTTATTCCCGGCATCATCAAAGAGGTACATGTATATATCTATCGCGACTTTTAAACGCGTTAAGACGGCAGCTTTCAGCTATCCTTTCAAAAGCGGCTTCACCTGCCTGTGCTCTTCTGATAAATCTTCCTGCATCCGCTGTTCAGGCTGTTAAAACCACACTCCCTTTTTTGTTCCCGGCCTCAACATAGCTGTGGGCTTCGGCTGCCTTCTCCAGGGGGAAGGTTTGATCAACAAAAGATTTTAGTTTCCGGTCGTCAAAGAACTCCCTGATGAATTCAAGGTCAGCCTGGTTGGGAGTTGCAAGGGCACAGATAACCTTTTTACCCCCACTTACTGATGTGCGAATCATCTGAAGCAGTTTAGAGGTTTTAAAACTTACCGGCAGGTAAATTCCGTTTTGTGCCAGTGATGCCCTGTATTTTGAAAAAGACCCTTTTCCCAGGATGTCGATAATGAGGTCATAAGACTCTCCGTTTTTTGTAAAGTCTTCCTTCTTATAATCTATCACCGTGGCTGCTCCCAGGTTTTTTACATATTCCATTCCCTGTGTGCTGCATACACCCGTGACCTCTGCCCCGAAGTAATGGCTGGCAAGCTGTACGGCTGCCGAGCCAATGGCACCGGAGGCGCCGATAACAATCACCCGCTGTCCTTTCTGTATATTCACCTTTCTCAACAGACCGAGTGCCATTGTTGCTCCGTAAGGAACCGAGGAAGCCTCCTCATATGTCATATGCGATGGTTTCAGGGCAATGATGCTATCCTCCGGGACACACAGGTATTCGGCATAAGCACCCATGGCCTCACCTGTATAGCCAAAAACCTGTTCGCCTGCCCTGAATTGCTTCACATCGCTGCCAACCATCTCTACCTCCCCGGCAAATGTGTTTCCAAGGATTTGTCTTTTCGGCTTGCTGAACCCAAAACCAAACCGTGCAAGTATCCGGAACAGGGACGGCATATTGAATTCGCCGGCAGGTATGTTTTTGAAGTTCCGTGCAATAATATCACCGTAATTTACCGAGACAGCGTGAATCCTTACAAGAACCTCGTTGCTTTTGGGGCCGGGTTTCTCTGTTTCCTGCAGATGAAGGACATCCGGTCCTCCGTACTCTGTATAGATAATTGTTTTCATTTTACTGTATCTCTTTTTTTACCTGTTTGGTCTTGAGTTTTTTATGCACCGGGTCATTCTCCGGGTAATATGTAAATACTTCCGATAATGGAATGTTGAAGGTGTGTCCGATCCGGAACGCCAGCTCCAGCGAAGGGAAGTACTTCCCGTTCTCGATTGCCACAATTGTCTGGCGGGTGACCCCCGTTCTGTCAGCCAGCTCCTGCTGGGTCATCTCGCTGGCAAAAAAGCGGAGCCTGCGGATGTTGTTGCTGATTATTATCTTTTCGTCGTCCATGTCATAGCCCCCTTCTGTAATAGATGATTTTTGCAACTTCCGATGCCAGGCTGGCCACAAAACCAGATGAGATAAGCGTAAGAAACATTATATATGGTTTCATACCAACGGCCAGTGACCCCATAGCCAGCATAAATCCTAAAATGAATATCCAGTGGGAGATGCGGATGCTCTTGAGTTCAATGAGCCTGTCGCGCTCGTCGGTGATGTCGGGAATATCTTCCTGAGTGATAATCCTGTTTCCGATGGCAAACAGGATATGGATCACAACCTGCACAACAATTGCCACCGGTACCAGGTAAAGAAACGATTTTCCCCAGAAACGGAAATCGTTCAGCAGTTCCATATCAACCTGGATGTAATGCCTGTAAACATAGAGCGAGTATAATCCTATCACCAGCGCCATGCCGATGATTGATACGATTGATTGTTTTTCGTGGTGTCCCATAATTGTACCTCCTTATGTATGTTAATATATACTATATGTAAATGTATTACGACACAAAGATAATAATAATATACAAAATGTCAAATAAAATATACATTATTTTTAAAATTATTTGGGATTTAACAGAAGGAAAGATGATAAAGGGCTCATTATCAGCGCACAGGAGACAAGGAGATAAGTAAATTTAATTTGCGTTAATGGTTGGTTAATCTTCCCCGGCAAGAGGGTCTATATTATTCCTTTTGCCTAATTTTTCATCTGACAGTAAAATATTAAGTCATGAAACCTATGAAGTTAGCTATGCTGGTTGGAGCATTCTTTATTAGTGTGTCAACCATTTTTTCACAGGAGTTATTCGATGCATTGAAGGATAATGACCTGTCAAAAGTAAAGATCCTGCTTGAAAATAATCCTCAGATGCTCAATTCAAGGGATGAGTCGGGCAACACACCCCTGCACTTCGCTGTCAGCCAGAAACAGCCGGAAACGGTCGTATATCTGCTTGCCAGAGGCGCTGACGTCAACAGTGTCAACACAAATCAGCAGACACCGCTGCACGTTGCCTCATACATTGGAAACGCTGAAATTACAAAGCTGCTGATTAAGAAAGGGGCTGATGTCAGTCTTGCCGATTACCAGATGCATACGCCTCTTCATTATGCTGCCAGAAAAGGTTTCTACGAGGTGACTGAGATACTTTTGAAAAGCGGGGCCCCGCTGGAGGCAAGGAATACATATGCCAGGACTCCGCTTTTATTATGTGCCAGGGAACAGGGTACTCCCGAAGTAGCACGGCTGTTGATTGATGCAGGTGCGGATGTGAATGCGAAGGACAGATTTGAATCGACTCCCCTCGAGCTGGCTGCCTGGAAAGGATACAAGGGAATTGTTGGTGTGCTGGTTGAAAGTGGGGCGGAGATACCTGTCACAGGACGGAAAGCAAGGATGATACTTATAAGCGCGTGCCAGGGAGGACTGGATGACCTGTTCAGGTTACAGGTGGAGAGAGGGATTGACATCACTTCACCTGATAACTCGCAGGGCACACTGTTGCATGATGCTGCGAAAGGCGGATCGCCGGTGATCGTTGGAACGCTGATAGAGAAAGGCCTGAAGGCAGATTCCAAGGATAAATATGGCTGGACTCCCCTTCATTATGCAGCAATGAACGACCGTGTAAATGTCATCAAGACGATTTTGGACATGGGTGCTGATGTCAATGCCAGGAACATCATGGGCCAGACAGCCTATAACGTGGCAGACGAGTTCGGACAGGCAGAATCGAAGGAACTCCTGGCCAGGAGTGGCGCTGACCGTAATCCCATGCAATTCCCGGTCCTGGAGGGAGAATACCTTGGCCAGACCCCTCCCGGGGATACGCCGGTGATTTTTGCCCAGGGAATAATTTCTTCAATATGGGGACTGCACAGCAGCCTGGCTTTTTCGCCTGACGGCGAGGAAGTTTACTGGGTGCCGATGATTGATGTACCGGGTCAGCCTTATTCCAGGAATCATATTCATTTTATGAAGAAAGCCGGCAACAGGTGGTCACCCCCGCGGATAGCCTCCTTCAGCGGCATCGAAGGTGTTTCTGACGGAGAACCGTTTTTCACCGAAGATGGTAACAGGTTATATTTTAACTCAACACGTCCCAACCCCGAACAGGGCAATGCCAGGAAAGAGAGTATCTGGTATGTTGACATGACCCCGTCGGGATGGGGCGAGCCAAAGCCTGTAAGCCAGGTAATCAACAGTATGAACATGCACTGGCAGTTTTCGGTTGATAAAAAGGGGAATATCTGTTTCGCATCAGATAACCCGGGAGGTCACGGGATGCAGGATATTTACATCTCATCCTTTAAGGACGGGGAGTACGGAACGCCCGAAAATCTCGGTGTTGCCATCAATGGTCCTGAGAACGAGATGACACCGTTCATCTCACCGGAGGGTGATTATCTTATCTATACCAGGGGTACTGATATGCTTATCAGCTTCCGCAATCCTGATGGCACATGGGGTGTGTCGAAGAGCATGGGCAGTCCGGTCAGTACCGGATTTGAGCTCTGCCCATTATTGACTCCTGACGGGAAATACCTTATCTTTTTAA